>JACRII010000088.1 GCA_016235875.1 Planctomycetota bacterium | reverse complement strand
TAGCAGAATGCTTCGTCTTCTCTTGCAAAACGTAAGCAACTGTGGATGATTGTTATTCTAACGAATAGAAATTTAATTTTCTGAAAATCGCGTTCGATTCCACGACTTTAAAAATAAAGGGTCTTGTAAATATTTCTCATGACACTTGGTGCACAAATCAAAACGGAAGGTCTTATATTCTCCGTTTTCCAACATCTCGGCAGGGTCGGCCGCATCGTCCTCACGCTCGTTCTCTTCTTCCATTTCCTCGATTTCTTCGTCCATATCGTCGTCCATCTCCATAGCGTCACATGCGGTATAAACCTCAATCTTCACCACATACCGAATATCTTCGTCTGCCAGCAATGGTTTTCCGCACATATCGCAAGTATAGTGCACCATTCAAGTTCCTCCAAGTAAATTACCATTTTTAAAACACACTCTTTGCTAAGCCATTGCCCTGAGTCTCTTGATCCGTTCTTCGATGGGTGGGTGAGTGCTAAAAATCGCAGCAAATGAACGACCGCTTAATGGGTTTACAATAAATAGATGTGCAGTCGTCTGACCTGCGTCCATTGGTCTAACCATTGCTGCCTGTTGTAATTTTTCAAGGGCGCTGGCCAACCCCAGCGGACTTCCGGTCAATTGTGCCCCTCCCTTATCAGCGGCATACTCACGAGAGCGGGAGATGGCCATCTGAATTAAAAGGGCGGCAATAGGGGCCAGAATAGCTAAAAACAATATTGCAAAACCGCCTCCCCCACTCCCCTCTTCTTCGTCATTCCTGCCGCCATATCCGCCAAAGATGGATGCCCATCGCGCCATGTTCGCCAGCATCATAACGGCGCCTGCAATAGTTGCCACAATAGTTGAAATTAAAATGTCCCGATTCCGGACGTGGGCTAATTCATGCCCCAAAACACCCCGGAGTTCTTCGCGAGAAAGGGAATTAAGCATTCCCTCGGTAACTGCAACAGCGGCATGGCCGGGATTTCTACCCGTTGCAAAGGCATTCATGGCCTGAGTTGGGATGATATACGTCCTGGGCATGGGGAGTCCGGCGCGATCCACCAATTCTTTAACAATCCCATGATATGCAGGTGACTCCTGATCCGATACTTCCTTTGCACCGTACATCTTGAGGACAATTTTATCGCTGAACCAGTAACTGAAGAAATTCATCCCCATCGCAATAGCAAATGCAAATACCGCACCCTGCCTGCCGCCAAACATACTACCAACCCAAACAAGCAACAGGGTTAAGGCAATTAATAGTATTGTTGTCTTAAAATAATTCATACTTACTTCTCCATATATACAATGTTATTGTTATATGTGATTACAGAAATTTTTGAGGGAGGATTTTATAAAAAATAATAAAATTTATTATTTCTAAATGATTCCGTACTCCCAAAAAATTATTATAAGTACAGCTTATTTTTTGTCAAGGAATTTAATCTACGAAACGAAATGGTGGCGAGTGGCGAATTACGAGTGACGCAGAAACCGCCACCCGTCACATGCCGCTTGTCACTTGTTTTCGTTTTTCACTCTTTGGTTGCGGCTGTGCTGCGTTATGGATTGGGCGTGAGATTAAAACTGTTCACTGTATGTGAACGGTGTTTCTGCAACTGTTATGAAGATGCTTGTTCGAGTTTACGATAAATAGCCGTTCTTACCGCATCATACTGTGGAGGGACTTCTACAGGAAGATTTGCAAAGCGTGGGGTTACTTCTTCCAGCGTATTTTCATGATATTGTATCTTAAATTCAGGGAATTTTAAACCATGCGCAGTAGAAATAACAACAACCCTTTCGTGGGGCTTTATCTCTTTCTTCTCCAGCAATTTTATCAGCACTGCAAGGGCTACTCCTGTGTGGGGACAACTAAATAGCCCTGTTCTGTCAGACTGCGCAGAAGCATTCGCAAGCTCATCCTCCGTTGCCTGCTCTACAATACCATTGAACTCTTTCAAAACCTTGATCGCCTTTTTATAACTGACAGGGTCGCCTATCTGAATGGCGTTGGCAAGGGTCTTCTGTGCCTTCACAGGTTTAAATTCTTTAAAACCATTCAAATAACTAAGGTACAGAGGGTTTGCCTTTGCGGCCTGCGCACAAACGATACGAGGCAGTTTATTTATCAAGCCTAATTCCTTCATCATGAGAAATCCTTTTCCCAAAGCCGAGGTGTTACCCAGGTTTCCTCCGGGCACAATCACAACGTCAGGCACCTCCCACTCAAACTGCTGGACTATTTCTATGCTTACCGTCTTCTGCCCTTCGATGCGGAGGGAATTCATGGAGTTGGCCAGGTAGATATTGTTTTTACTGCAAATTTCCTTTACCAGTTTCATGCATCCGTCGAAATCCGTATCGAGAGATAAGGTGAGTGCGCCGTTTGCGATGGGCTGGATGAGTTGTGCGTGAGACACCTTGTTCTTTGGCAGAAACACAATTGCCAGAATACCCGCAGCAGCGCAATATGACGCCAAGGCAGCAGAGGTATCTCCGGTAGAAGCACAGGCAACCGCGGGAATATTCTTGCCTTCGGCAATCATCTGCTTGACCATAGAAACCAGCACGGTCATCCCCAGATCTTTAAAAGAGCCTGTGTGGGCATTTCCACACTGTTTGATCCATAAGTCTTCGAGTCCAATTTCCTTCCCGAGTCGTTCGGCCCAGAAGAGATTGCTGCCGCCTTCATATAAGGAAACAACGTTCTCGTTATCAACTGTGGGGCAAACCCATTCCTTCTTGCCCCAGACGGAACTTCCATAAGGCCACCTGGAACGCCTGTACCGCTCGTCAAAGAGCTTCTTCCAATGGTCAGGTGAGTGCCTGCGAAGCTTATCTATATCATGTGTGACCTCCAGCAGGTCACCGCATTTTTTACACTGGTAGATGACCTCGTTCAGTTCATACTTCTCATCGCAGCCTGATATACACTGAAACCATGCCCGATATGGCATTACCTATCTCTCCTCTCCCAAAACCCCTAGTAAGCTTATATTAAGGAATTTCTATGTAGGGGTTGAAAATCTTCAACCCCTACTGTTACCATTCAATCCTTATTGCTGAAAGCTGACCGCTGAATAATTACGTTTTTATTATAGGCAGGGAGACTTATAATTACAAGTAAAATGTGCCTGCTGTGGACATTGAAAGTATTTTAATTTTGACAAAAATGATACTATTTTGATAGGATGCTGAGCACTATGTATTTACAAAATATTTTATCAAAAATTTGCTCGTATTTTCCAAAGGTAGACGGACAATCTATCAGACAGGAGTTCAAGCATGCCTTTAGTACCGGGACGACTAAGGAAAACGAACCGTTGAGCGAAAAGGAACTGGCGGTTATTTTGAAGCTGGTGGCTGTAATCCAAAAAAGAAAACTTACGCTGCCGGCGACGATGTTTCTTGAATGTGCGCAGCCGCTCAATTATATTGGAAGCCAGATGATGGTTTTCTTCAGGCCGTTTTTAACCTTTTTCTTTACACCCGCAGATTATGACATATTTCAAGGTATCCTTGAAAGGCGGGAAGGTATTAAAAGGATTATCGAGGAGTTAGAAAAGATAGATACTCACCGCAGAGACACAAAGGACGCAGAGAAAGAATAAAAGAGTTTAGCGGTAACGAAGCCCGTATTGTAAAAGAAGTGTCATGTGACGGGTGACG
>JACRII010000087.1 GCA_016235875.1 Planctomycetota bacterium | reverse complement strand
GAGAGGTAATTAAGGTAACAAAATATCTTAAAGCTACAAATAAAGAGGTAGATATACTTTTGAACTTCGGTAAAGAAACGTTAGAATTTAAAAGGAAAGTTTTAAACTTATAACCACCCCTCTTTCCCCTCCTTCGCAAGGAGGGGATGAAGGGGTGGTCTTCCATCGACTATTTACCATACCATATTGGTTATGGACACGAAAACCTCTTAAATAAAATGAAAATTCCTATACAATAAATTTATGAATAATGCTGAATTTACAAGACGAAAGAATCTAATCCTAAAATCCTGTTAATCCTGTCTTAACAAGAACAAATATGGAAAATCTTACACAGTGGCATCTCACATTTGTTGGCATTGAAAACCTCGGTTTGCGCGTGCTAGTGGTACTTCTTGCAATTGCCGCACTATGGTTTTCATGGTTCAGTATAAAAAGTATTTCTCCTGCTGCCAAACGCCTGCTCCTTATCGCACTCAGATTCGTTGCCACCGTGCTTATAGTTCTTCTCCTTCTTCAACCACAAATAGAGCAGAAAGAGGTCCTAAAATTAAAAAATAAGGTCGTGTGCCTCATAGACAATTCACAGAGTATGACTCTCAAAGGAGGCGATACGGGCATTTCCCGGTTCCAGCTTGTTGCCGACTTCTTTAAAGATAATGCATCCTTTATTGAAGAACTACAAAATAACTTTGATGTCGATTTTCTATCCTTTTCTGACACGATCAAAGAGATTTCTTCTGACGACATCGAAAATGGTCTTGTCCTTGATGGCACAAATACCGACATCGCCCGAACACTCAAGCTCCTGAAAAAACGTTATGAGGGCAAATCAGTTAAGGGATATTTGGTTTTTTCTGATGGTGCAGATACGGTCGAACTTCCCTCAAGTATAAACAAGCTCGAAATCATTTCAAATCTTACAAAGGACTTTTCTACCCCATTCTTTACATTCTCACCGGGTGGTAATATGGAAGTCAGGGATATTGCTATCAGTAATATTTCTTACGACAGTTTCACTTTTGTGAGGAGTCCATGGAAAGCGGACGTTACAATAAAGGTTCTTGGGTATAAAGATCTCAAACTTCCCATTACCCTAAAACAGGGTAACGACATCATTTCCTCAAAGGTGTTAAATACCGGCGAAGAGAGCGAACTTCACATAGACCTGGCATTCACACCTTACACAACAGGGACATTCTTATATACCATATCCCTTCCCGTCCAGCCTCATGAGGCAATCACAGAAAACAATCAGGTCAGTTTTCTGGTAAAAGTGGTGCGTGATAAAATCAGGATTATGCACGTCTGCGGACGTCCGTCCTGGGACGAACGTTTTCTGAGGCGGGTATTAAAAAGCGATCCGAACATCGACCTCATATCTTTCTTTATTTTAAGAACGCCAAATGACGTATCAGAGGCGAGGAATGACGAACTCAGCCTCATCCCTTTCCCGGTTGATGAGTTGTTCACGCAAGCGCTTGGCAGTTTTGATCTGGTTATCTTTCAAAACTTCGATTACCGACCGTATGATACATCGTTCTTTCGGTTTTCACATTATTTAAACAACCTTCAGAAATTTGTAGCAGATCAGGGTGGCGGCTTTATGATGATTGGCGGAGATATTTCGTTTTCGCAAGGTGGGTACGATGGTACGGCTATTGAGGACATTCTCCCTGTAAATCTCTATACAGAAAAAGACAGCATTGATACCACCCGATTAAAGGCAGTAATTACCAATGACGGCCTGAAACATCCGGTAACTACCCTTGATGACAATGCAGACAGGAACATTGCCATATGGAAAGACCTTCCGGAACTGGACGGATGTAATGTGACTACCCAGCTAAAATCTGATGCCGTGCCTCTGGTAATTTATCCGACAAAGGAGAGTCCTCCACTCATTTCTATTCGGGATGTGGGACTTGGCCGGTGTATGGCTATTACCACCGATTCTTTATGGCGATGGAATTTTTTATCTGTTGGGGAAGGCGGGAGCAATAGACATTATATAAAATTTTGGCAAAATGCCATAAAATGGCTTATCAAAGACCCCACCTTAAACCCTATCCGCATAACGGTAAAGAAAGAAACTTTTCTGCCTGATGAGGAAGTGCAAATTAAGATAGAAGTACTTGGAAGAAATTATCAGCCCATGGAGGGTGTGCAATTAGGCATAGATGTTACAAATGAATTTTCCGGGAAGAGCATATTTGTTACACAAGCGACCACCGATAGTAACGGCCAGTACAAATTTACCATTAAAAATAATAGAGAGGGCTACTATATCGTCAAAGCACTGGCAAAGAAAGACAATGATGAAATCGGACAAGATTATACCGTCTTTAACATTGCCATAGAAAATAAGGAATTTAAAGATACCTCCATCCGAAGAGACATTCTGGCCAAATTATCAGAGGTTTCCGGGGGGAAGTACTTCGATCTTCCCACAAAAAATATCGAAGAAAAGGTATCTATTGAAAATCCCTCTATTGTTAAACTGGTTGGCAAACGTCAAATCTCCCTGTGGGATAACGGCTACGTTTTCATGATGATACTGGCAATAGTTTCCATCGAATGGTGGATAAGGAAACGCAGCGGTTTAAGTTAAGACAAATAACACTTGCATTAAAACACTTCATTTAGTATAGTTATTATTTCCTATTTTGCAAAAATACCTCAATCGGGCGCTATTATAACAGAGGATAAACAGGAGAGGTCTCACTTGATAATAGCGATAGATGGTCCAGCGGGTTCCGGAAAAAGTACCGTTGCCAGGATGCTGGCAAAACGGCTTGGCTTTTGGTATCTCGATACTGGCGCAATGTATCGGGCGCTTACGTGGAAGGCAATGCAGATGGGAGTGAAGCTGGAAGATGAAAATGCCCTGTGCAGTCTCATGGATGAAACCACTATTGAATTCCAGGGTAAGGATGAGAATCTCCGGGTATTCGTTGATGGTCACAATGTAACGAAAGAAATTCGTTTACCATCTATTACGAATAATATTCATTATATCTCAAATAAACCCGGCGTTCGGCAGCGTATGGTAAAGCTTCAACAAAAGCTTGCAGCAGAAGGAAACACCGTTGCCGAAGGAAGAGACATGGGCACGGTTGTATTCCCAAATGCAGAAAGAAAGTTTTTTCTGGACGCAGATATTGAAGAACGCGCCAAAAGACGTTACGCTGAGTTTAAGCCGTCGCATAAAGAAGTTTTTTATGCTGATGTTATAAAAGATATAGAAACGCGCGATAGGCGAGATACAACAAGAAATAATTCACCGTTGGTAAAAGGGCGTGATGCAATATATATTAACACAACGAAGTTGACCATTGACGAGGTGTTTAATATGATGCTCAAAGAAATCGAGTCTGTAGGACATACATAAGGTTTTTGAAGTAAGGCGTAAAACGTATTTTATTTCATTCAATTTTTATTTTTTAATTTTTATTTCGGAGAATTCATCAAATTATGGATCGTGATATTTTAAAAGAGTATAACGTAAATTTAGCCGACATCGAAAAAGAAGTCGAAGCAATTATGGGGGGCGAGGATAACAAAAAGAAGATGGAATCCACGTGTTATGATTCTATCCAGGACTTTGAGGTAGGCTCAGTTCTGAAAGGACGTATTTTAAGCGCCATTGGCGATAATATTGTCGTAGATTGTGGATATAAGTCTGAAGGTATGGTCCCCAAGTCCGAATTTGACGATCCTTCCGAAATAGGAATTGGCGAAGAGGTGGAAGTTTTATTAGAAGCGGTGGAAGATGATTCGGGACTCATTAAATTATCGAAACGCAAGGCAGACCGCATACGTGGATGGGAAAGGGTTATTGCAAAATATAAGGAGGGCGATATCATAACGGGACGTGTTACGAGAAAAATTAAAGGTGGTCTTCTCGTGGATATGGGAGTTCCGATATTCTTGCCAGCCTCACAGATCGATGTAAAACCACCCGGCGATATTGCTCAATACATTGGACAAGAAGTCACATGCAGAATACTAAAAATAGACGAGGCACGGCAAAATATTGTTGTTTCCAGAAGAAAGCTTATCGAAGAAGAACGCAACAAGAAGAAACAGGGGTTATTGGCAGAAATTGAGGTAGGGCAGATCAGAAAAGGCGTGGTAAAAAACATTGCCGATTTTGGTGCATTTATAGACCTGGGCGGACTGGACGGACTCTTACACATTACCGATATGAGCTGGGGAAGAATAAGCCATCCCTCCGAATTGTTGGCAATTGACGATGAAATCGAGGTAACGATACTCGGTATTGATAAAGAAAAAGAAAAGGTTGCTCTGGGACTAAAGCAAAAATCAGAAAACCCGTGGATGCACATCGAGGAGAAGTATCCTGTAGGCTCCAGGGTAAAAGGGCAGGTGGTTAACATAATGTCCTATGGCGCCTTTGTAAAACTGGAGACAGGAATCGAAGGTCTTGTGCACATCTCCGAGATGTCCTGGACACGTCGTATCAATCATCCATCTGAAATAGTAGCTATCGGTGATATGGTAGAGGTCGTTGTTCTTAAGATTGATAAGGAAAAAGAAGAAATCTCACTCAGTATGAAACAGACGGAAGTTAATCCCTGGACGGTAATCGAAGAAAAATATCCAGCCGGAACAAAAATTAAGGGTCGTGTCCGCAATCTGACTAATTATGGTGCATTTATTGAGATTGAAGAAGGTGTTGATGGTTTGCTTCATATTTCAGACATGTCGTGGGCAAAGAAGGTAGGCCATCCCTCTGAAATTGTTAAGAAGGGGGATAAAATTGAGGCTATCGTACTTTCTGTTGACCGCGAAAAGAAGAGGGTTGCTCTGGGTCTAAAACAACTTTCTGATGACCCATGGACAAAAGAGATTCCAGACAAATTTAAGGTAGGTGATATAATCAAGGGTAAAGTCACTAAGCTAACCAACTTTGGCGCATTTCTGGAACTTGGCAAGGGAATCGAAGGCCTGTTACATATCTCAGAATTCTCCAATGAAAAGGTAACCAATCCTGCTGATGTCGTCAATATCGATGATGAACTGGAAGTCAAGGTTATTCGAATCGAACCTGACGCAAGAAAGATAGGACTCAGTCTTAAAAAATTATCCGATTCTTCAACTGGGGAATCTCAACAGCAACCATCAGGTGAAGGTACGGATACATCGGAAAAGGAAGTGAGTGCAACAGACGCTTAGGGATGCTATAACAGAAAAGAAGGAGATACTAATACGGAATCTGCTTTACAAACATATCTGAAAGAAATTAACAAAATTCCGTTGTTATCCCTTGAAGAAGAAAAGGAAATAACAAAAAAGGTAGTGGAGGGGGATGCAAAGGCACGAGAAAAACTGATACGCTCTAACTTGCGTTTGGTCGTCAGTATTGCAAAACAATATGTTCATAGAGGGCTGTCCTTCTTGGATTTGATCGAGGAAGGGAATATCGGTTTGATTCGTGCCGTTCAAGGTTTTGACCCAACGACTGGATTTAAATTTAGTACGTATGCGACATGGTGGATAAAACAGGCGATCCGCAGGGCATTAACGGATAAGGCAAAAACGGTTCGCATACCCTCTTACATGCTCGAAAAAATATCCAAACTGAAAACCACGTCTACAGACTTATTAGATAGGCTTGAAAGACCGCCCAGCCTGAGTGAGATTGCAAAAGAGATGGATATCACTGCAAAAAAAGTGGAATCCATTGAGCGTGCCATACGCTCGACAGGGTCACTCAATTCGACAGGTGTTACAGGTTCTGATCTTATTTGGGCATTGAGCAGTATTTTGCCCGATAAAAAAACACCAACCCCTGAAGATGAGCTAGATGAAACTTACGAAAGAGAAACACTGGAAAAGCTCCTGGATATTATCGATCAAAGAGAAGCCACGGTAATAAAATTGCGATATGGATTGGCGGATGGTGAGCCCAAGACCCTGGAGGAAATTGGCAAACTGCTGCATTTAAGCCGTGAACGCATACGACAAATAGAGAAAGAAACCATTCAAAAATTACATTATATTCAGACAAAAGAGAAATAACGCATGGACAATTTAAAAAAACTGATTCGTGATGTACCCGACTTTCCTAAAAAGGGAATTATCTTTAAAGATATTACACCGCTGTTGCAAAACCCAAAAGGTCTGAGAGAGAGCGTTGAAGCGATATCTACTCATTACGAAAATAAAAAAATTGATGTTGTAGTCGGCGCCGAGGCACGCGGTTTTATTCTGGCTCCCACGATTGCCTTTAATCTAGGTGCAGGCTTTGTCCCCATTAGAAAACCCGGAAAACTTCCTTATGAAAAGATTAGCATGAGCTATGCCCTCGAATATGGGACTGATACCCTGGAAATACACAAGGATGGTGTCAGGAAAGGACAACAAGTACTCATGGTGGACGACTTATTGGCAACTGGCGGGACAATGGCTGCATGTTGCAAGATGGTTGAATCCTTAGGTGGAAATGTTGTCGGATGCGCCTTTTTGATTGAGCTGACCTTCCTCAATGGCAAAAAAGCACTAGAGAAGTACGATACATACTCGCTTATAAAATATTAAGAAGCGACTTGTTCTTTGTACTCAAATCCAAAATCTCACAAAACAAAAGAAGGAAAATTCGATTATTAATTCAGTACTATTTCAATCGATTGACCTTCCTTCCAGACTTGATTAAACACCTTTGCATTTTTTAATGCTTCCATCACCTGTTTTTCAATCCACATAATCACATCACTATAACCGCAACTAAAACACCTGACCATCATAGGTCCTTTCATCGTTTTTACCGTCACGGATATGGCTTCACCCTCACAGTTCGGGCATCTGGTTGAAGAAATTACGGCCTTATATTTTTCACTAATTTCTTTATTTGAAAAATGGTCTGACATTTTTATACTCCTTTAAAAGAACTGATGAGTATACGGAAGTTTCAATTTTAAAACACATCTTTTTAAACAAAAGTTTCCAATAATTTATTTTATTTGAGTTTTCTGAGTTTCTCGTTGCGAGTCTGAATAATCAATAAGTTTTTTCGTAAGGTATGGTGGGCGCTAGTGGATTCGAACCACTGATCCCTTGCGTGTGAAGCAAGTGCTCTAGCCACTGAGCCAAGCGCCCAAATTAATAATTCATATTTTATTAAATATTTTTACTAAATTCCATTAAAAATAATTAACGTCGTGTCATTTTTTACCCATTCTCAAAATTCTTTGACAAAAGATTTCTATTTGGCTACAATCAATTTCGATGTGTTAATTATTTTTATGCAAAGGGCTGGATACTATGAATGTTAAAGAAAACCATCTTTCTCGCAGGGATTTTTTGAAACATACGGCACTCGGCGTTGCTGGCGCTGGGGTAGGTATGAACGGTTTTAGAAATCTGCAAGCAGCATTGGGCGCTGTCGAATCACTTCCTTCCTTTGACAAAAGCAGGATAATTGCCGTTAAAAGAAGTGGGATTATGAAGGATGGCAAACCAGACCCAAAAATTATCCAGAATATGATGGACGAGGGGATGTTCACCCTTACAGGGAAAAAAACGACTGCAGATGCATGGCGCACATTCTTTGCCCCTGAAGATGTTGTGGGAATTAAGGTCAATCCAATCGGGGGCGTAAAACTCTCAACCCGACCGGAAGTTGTTAATGCAATTATTCGTGGTTTAGTATCCGCAGGAGTAAAGGAAAATAATATTATTATCTGGGACCGTTTTAGCTACCATCTGATCACTGCTGGTTTTCCCGCAAACCACGGAAGCAGCGGGGTTCGCAGCTATGGTACTGAATCGGCTGCTGGATACGATAAAGCGATATATTATGAATCGCTGGACGACGATTACACCTTGCGCCAGGACGATGGGGCACGCTCACTCTTCAGCAAGATAGTTACCCAGCACGTAACGGCAATTATTAACGTGCCGGTCATGAAGGATCATGGAATTGCGGGCGTGACCTTGTGCCTCAAGAATCTTGCCTTTGGGGCTGTTAATAACACCCAGAGATTCCATCCGACACCTTACTTTTGTGATCCTGCCTCGGCAGAGATCTGCGCACATCCCGTACTCAGCGGCAAGGTGCGTTTACATATTGTTGACGCATTACAGGCCTGTTTTGATGGCGGGCCAGCCAGTATGAAGACATGGACAATGTGGAATGAGGAACGGCTCTTTTTGGGGACTGACCCGGTAGCAATCGATAGGATAGGGCTTGAAATCATCGATAGGAAACGTAAAGAAAACAATTATTCGTCGGTATTTCAAAAGGCCAGACATATTGCTACAGCAGAGAAAAAAGGACTGGGCGTTTATGACAGGAAAAACATTGAGTTACTGGAACTCAATGTATAAAAATCTCCTGTTAAATTATGCCTTCGACCACTTTTAAATCACAAAGGCACAAAGGTCATAAAGAAAAATACTTGGTGTCTTTGAGACTTTGTGGCAAGATTGAGATTCCTTAACGTCGAATTATACAGGTTTTTGGTCTAGTTCGTCCAGCATTTCTACAGGACTCCTCGTGTTCTTGTCGAGTGGTGAGAGTTCTTCTATTTCCTTTTTACTTCCCGCCCCCAACACCTTAAACTTTCGGGCAGACGGGAGCACACGACCTTCAAAGGATGCTACGGCTGCATTAAATGCCTCTACAGCCCTTCCAAGAGACCCTCCAAGTTTTGTGAGATGTTCAACCATCGTGGCAATGCGTTCATGAAGTTCCTGCCCGAGTTCACTGATCTGCTGTGCATTTTCTGCTATCTGCTCTTGTCGCCAACCATAGTGCACAGCCCGCAAAAGCGCTATCAGGGTTGTTGGTGTTGCCAGAATAACACGCTGATTGACGCCCTCTTCAATCAATGACGGGTCTTGCTCCAGCGCAGCGCTGAAAAATGTCTCACCGGGCAGAAAGAGAATTACAAATTCGGGCGTGGGTTGAAACTGATCCCAGTAAGATTTTGCGCTTAATTTTGTCATGTGAGACCGAATCTGTTGCGCATGTTCCTTGAGCTTGGACAAACGCTGTTCATCGTCTTGAGATTCCAGCGCCTCAAGGTAAGCCTTGAGCGGCGTCTTTGCGTCAACAACAATATTTTTACCGCCAGGCAGCCGCACGATTAGATCGGGACGTAATCGACCATCTTCCGTTTGTACCGTTTGCTGCTGATAAAAATCACAGTATTCCAGCATACCGGCAATCTCAACCACCCTTTTCAATTGTATTTCTCCCCAGTTGCCCCGTACCGTTGGCGCCCTGAGCGCCTTGACCAGATTACCTGTTTCTGATTGTAATTTCTCCTGTGTGGACATAAGGGACTTGATTTGCTCCGTGAGACTTCCATACGCAAGCTGGCGGGCATTCTCTAATTCACGGACGTGGGTATCCACTTTTTCCAGTGACTGTTTTATGGGTGTTACGAGGTTCTCTACGGCCTTTTGTCTCTGTTCGAGGTCTCCCTTCGCTTCAACTTGGTATTTTTCTAATGTAGTTTTTGCTAAATCCAGAAAGGATTGATTGTTACTTTTTAGCGCTTCTGCTGAAAGTGCTTTAAAGGCATCGCTCAGCTTTTGCGTAGCATCATCAAGGATGGCTACTTTTTCTCCAGAAACCCGGCGCTCATGTATGAGAGTGGTTTCCAATCGTACTATTGACTGGTTAAGTTCAGAGATTTTTTCATTCTTCTGATTCAGGTCTGTTTGTGCATTCACCAACTCCTGCTGAACCGCGCCAAGTCTCTCTCTGAGCATCACGCTCTGTGACCTGCCAATTAGCCAAAGGATAATGCTTCCAACAAAAACTCCGCCAACTGCGGCGATAACTAACCAAATAATTTCCATAGTTATTTACAATCCAATGTACGTGTAAATTAAACGCTGAGGAGAAGTAGGGGCAGGTTTGAAACCTGCCCCTACACATTTGTTATAAAGAAAAAGTCTCTGCCAAACTCAGCCTAAAATATCCTGAAAAAAACCCATATCCAATTTATTCGCATTTTGATAGTTTCACAGCCGGGTGGAATTGCCTTGGGATTTATTGTATAATGAAGCTAAATAAAGGTCAATTATTTAAAAATAGACATCTTCATAGCTTGGGAGTCTATCACACCATGGTTTTGACAGGAAAATTGTTATTTATCATCATTATTCCTGCAATTGTTCTTTTTATGCAGGCACGACTTGCCCTGGCAGACGATACCTGGCAATTAGACGATAGCGCTGAACTGAGCGATGTCGAAGAAATGGAACTAGGCAAAAAAGTCGATGAATATATACGACATCAATTCTATCTGCATAACGATCCGGAACTCAGCAAAGAACTTAACGACATAACACACAGACTCTCCGCCGTATCTGAAAGAAAGATGCTCCCATTTACCTGTAATATTATTCAATCTCATTCCATCAACGCGTTTTCAGCGCCAGGCGGGCATATCTATGTAACGGAAGGGTTGTTAAAATTCGCAGAAACGGAAGACGAGGTGGCAGGTATTATTGGCCACGAGGTTGCACACGCATCCCTGAGACACGCATCAAAATTGTATCGCGAGTTTATAGGAATCCTTTCACAACGCGACAAAGGGACAGATTTTGCTGAGACATTATTGCTTTTTAACTGTCACCTCGAAGAATTTGAGCAGGAAGCAGACACTACGGGCGTTCTCTTTGCACATAAGGCAGGATTTAATCCCAATGGCCTGCCGGACTTTTTGGAACGACACCTCGATCTATTGATACAGAATGGAGTTCTTGGTTTGCTGAGATTTGGCTCTTTTACAACAATCTCCTCAAGAATTGGCCACCTGAGAGAATACATCTCCTCCCTGACGCTTAAGGAATAAGTTTCTTTTTTGCGTAAATACCATCCTCTGAAAAAGTCCTTGAATTTGGAATATTTTGTCATTACTATAGTTTTAAATCAGGTTGCTTTCAGCAGCTTTCTTACGCCATTTAAATAAGTGATTATAAACTATTCTCTTGACACTACCATATGTTGATATATAGTGACCTTACATGGCCACTATGGAATTCAAGAAACGAATACGAATAATAACGGTAAAAGCGTTTAGAGCCAAATTTTCTAGTGAAGAAGATTGT
>JACRII010000090.1 GCA_016235875.1 Planctomycetota bacterium | reverse complement strand
TTTAACTTAACGACAAATCAAAGGCAATGTTTACTTCGTTCTTAACCTTGAGAGTCCCCAACAAGGCCTTGTAAGGCTTTATGCCAAAGTCTTTTTGGGAGAGGGTAACCCTTCCTTTTATATCTTTTCCCGTAGTAGTTTTTGCATCAAACTCTACGGGACGGGTGACGCCGTGCAGGGTTAACTCTCCTTTCACATGATAAACGCCGTCCTTTCCCTGAATATTGGAAGAGCGGAAGTTAATGGTGGGATATTTGGAAGGGTGTAAGACGTCCTTGAAAGTGGCTTCTTCAATATCTGCCTTGTCTTTTTCCTTGAGTGCGTCATAATTCTGCTGTCCATCTTTCATAGCACATACTATTTTTAGTGAATTTGCTAAAATTTCTGCTTCTACACTTGCAGACTGAACACCGGCATCTGAAACGTTTAGTTTGATGGTAAAATTAGGTACATCAATCAACAGGTCGTGAGCTACGGCGCTCAGAAATCCTTCTTTAAAGGTATAGACAGATAATTTCCCTGAATTTGCATTCAAATTATAAGTACCCGCTTTTAATGCCATATTCTCCTCCTAAACAGAAAAAATATTATAGAATGTAAGGGTTGAAGATTTTCAACCCTTACATTGAAATCCTGTACGTTAAAAAAGCCCGGATAGTATCCTAATTTTTCCTATAAATGTCAATCTACAATAATTTTCTATCATTTCACTTGACTTGCAAAACCATTGTATATAAAATCAAAATTCAATCCCACTCTAGTTATTTTCTGTATATTTTGTGAATAAGAAATATTTATATGTATAAGGGGAAATTAAACATGCTTCGATTTAATAAACGCCGTAACACGTTAGAACCTGAAGAGTACATCTTCCAGTTGCAGGATGCGACAGAACCCAATCTCTTCAGGGATGTCTTCCCCTACGATAAAATACCTAAAATACCATTCAACTACCGGCTCAACCCGATGAACATGCCAGAAGAGATATGGATCACGGACACAACCTTCAGGGATGGACAGCAATCCCGTCCCCCTTACACGGTCAAACAGATTGTAGACCTCTACGACCTGATCCACAAACTCGGGGGCAAAAAGGGTCTTATTCGCCAGTGCGAATTCTTTTTATACAACGAAAAAGACCGGGAAGCCGTCAAAAAATGTATTGAACGAGGGTATAAGTATCCTGAGGTTACCGGGTGGATCAGGGCGGTAAAGAGCGATTTCAAGTTAGTCAAGGAAATGGGACTCAAGGAAACAGGTATTTTGTGTTCGGCCTCCGATTACCATATTTATTTGAAGTTGAACAAAACCAGGAGGCAGGTGGTAGATATGTATCTGGATATTGTGAAGGCCGCCCTAGATGAAGGTATTGTCCCCCGCTGTCATTTCGAGGATATTACCAGATCGGACTTTTACGGTTTTGTTGTACCCTTTGCCCAGGAGCTTATGAAATTATCCAAGGAAAGCAAAATGCCTGTGAAAATACGCGCCTGTGATACCATGGGAATGGGGGTCAGTTATCCTGGCGCCGCGTTACCCCGTAGTGTCCCTGGCATTATTTACGGGCTCAATCACTTTGCGGGAGTCCCTTCAGAATATATGGAATGGCACGGCCACAATGATTTTTATTTAGCAGTAAGCAACGCCACTTCTGCATGGCTTTATGGGTGCAGCGCTATTAACGGTACACTGTTAGGATTGGGAGAACGCACAGGAAACACGCCCGTAGAGGCCCTTGTAATCGAATACATGGCATTGCGAGGCGAAGATGAACTCATCGATACCACCGTGATTACGGAAATTGCGGATTATTACAGAAATGAGATCGGGTATACAATTCCTCCGACACAGCCTTTGGTTGGCGCAGAATTCAACGTTACCCGCGCCGGTATCCATTCTGACGGTTTGTTAAAAAACGAAGAAATCTATAACATCTTCAACACGAAAAAACTTTTAAACAGGCCGATAGGTGTTTCCGTATCTGACAAATCAGGCGCAGCCGGGATTGCACAGTGGATTAATATCTATTTTGGCTTAGAGGGAAGCGAACAGATTCCCAAACACCATGAAGGAATAACCAAGATCAGGGAATGGGTGGATAAACAATACAACGAAGGACGTATCATTTCCATCTCCGATGGGGAAATGGTCGAACAGGCACGCATCCATCTTGGGAAGTTTATCAAATCCGATAAACTGAAATAAACATTGAAACTCTATGAATTTCAGGCAAAAGATATCCTCAGAAAATGTGGTGTTTGTGTCCCGCGTGGCAAAGCCATATCTCACAGTCATGATGCCTCAAAAATATTTCAGGAAATTGGTGTTAACCGCTGTGTTGTAAAGGCTCAGATACTCGCAGGCGGCAGGGGGAAAGGCGGCGGTATCCGGTTTGCCAATACACCTGCAGAAGCCCAGTCATGCGCAGCAGGTATGCTCGGCACCCATCTCGTAACACGCCAAACCAGCCAAAAAGGCATTGAAATTAAATATGTTCTCATCGAAGAAGCTGTTTCAATTAAAAAGGAATTATACCTCGCCATAACGATTGACCGCTCCCTTCAAACACCCATGCTGATTACCAGCGCAGAGGGTGGTATGGAGATAGAAGAAGTTGCCAAAAAATCACCTGATTCAATTATCAAGGAACCGCTTGATATATTTTTTGGAGTTCACCCGTTCCAGGCACGCCGCATTGCTTCAAAATTGGGCATATCAGGAATATCATCAGCAAGACTCAACAACCTTATCACGAATCTTTTTAGCGCTTTTGTGAATAACGACTGCTCATTATTAGAAATTAACCCTTTAGCCGTAACGGTAGATGACGAGCTATGCGCCCTCGACGCAAAGATGGACATTGATGATAACGCCTTGTATCGTCACCAGGAATTTGAGCAAATGAGCCAATATCAAGACCTCTCGCCTGTTGAAGTATTAGCCAAAAAATACAAACTTAGTTACATAAGCCTTGATGGAAATATCGGATGCCTGGTAAACGGCGCAGGTCTTGCCATGGCTACTATGGACATTATCAAACTCCACGGCGGAGAACCGGCAAACTTTTTAGACGTCGGCGGTGATGCATCGCTGGAACAGGTTACCCAGGCATTCAAGATCATTCTGTCCGATTCCAAAGTGAAAGCTATTTTGATCAATATTTTCGGGGGGATCATGAAATGTGATGTCATTGCATCCGGTATTATCCAAGCCATTAAAGAAGTAGGCATTCATATCCCACTGGTCGTGCGTCTGGAAGGGACAAACGTTGATATTGCCAAAAATATTTTGTCTAACTCAGGTCTCAGCATCATTTCTGCAAAAGATATGAAGGAGGCCGCAAGTCTTGTTGTAAAGGCATCAAAGTAGAATGCTGGAGAGCGGTTGGGTTAAGCAAACCCAACCCGACAACCTTATAGTATGGGAATTTTCATTTTATTCATGCGGGTTTCGTGTCCATAACCAATATGATATGGTAAATAGTCTATGGAATACCACCCCTTTATCCCCTCCTTGCGAAGGAGGGGATAAAGGGGTGGTTTTAAGGGCATCAAAGTAGAATGAGTATCTTAATTAATAAAGACACACGGGTCGTATGTCAGGGCATAACCGGGCAGGCAGGCAGTTTTCATGCCGAACGAATGCTGGAATACGGCACAAAACTGGTTGCAGGCGTTACACCAGGCAAAAGCGGCACAACACACCATGGTGTGCCTGTTTTTGATAATGTACTCGCTGCAGTAACAAACCTTAGGGCAAATGCCTCTGTAATTTACGTGCCGGCGGCATTTGCAGCGGATGCTATCATGGAGGCCGCTGAGGCAGGGATTGAACTTATCGTTTGTATTACAGAAGGCATTCCTGCACTGGATATGGTCAAGGTAAAAAAATATCTCTCGAATAAGAAGACGCGTCTTATTGGACCAAACTGTCCCGGCATCATTACGCCCGGCGCCTGTAAAATCGGCATTATGCCCGGATATATCCATAAACCCGGTAATGTGGGCGTCGTTTCACGCAGCGGAACGCTCACCTATGAGGCCGTCTGGCAACTGACGCAACGGGGTCTTGGTCAATCCACTTGCATTGGAATCGGGGGCGATCCCATTGTGGGTACAGATTTTGTGGACGTACTCAGACTGTTCCAGGAGGACAAAGAAACAAAGGCAATTGTGTTGATCGGAGAGATTGGCGGGAGCGCAGAAGAAGAAGCCGCAGAAATTATAAGGCAGGAAATTACAAAACCAGTCATCGGTTTTATTGCAGGCAGTACAGCCCCGCCGGGCAGACGCATGGGTCATGCCGGCGCTATCATTTCAGGCAACAAGGGCACTGCCGTTTCAAAGATTGCTGCCCTGAAGAATGCCGGTGTTACTATAGCTGACAGTCCTGCCGATATCGGAGAAACAGTGGCAAGGGTAATCGAACAAACCGGGTTTTTTGAGTGACGTGTGACAAGGGAAAAACATTACTCGTCACTTGTCACTCGCCACCCAATGTATTCGAACCTTCCTGCCAGGTATTATAACGGAAGAGGAAAATGAGTCCCGGAATAGCAGCTAGGGTACAGAAGATGAAAAAATGAACCCACCCAAACCATTCCGCCAGATATCCGGTAGGCGAAGCAACGATCACCCGCGGAATGCCCATAAGACTGCTCAAGAGCGCATATTGTGTGGCGGTAAACCTCTTGTTGCAAAGGCTCGCCATAAAGGCTATGAAGGCGGAAACACCCATACCACTGGTGAAATTTTCGAATGCGACCGTTGCCACCAATACATAATAATTGTGACCTGCCGAGGCAAGCGCGGAGAAGGCCAGGGTTGAAACGGCCTGAAGAATCCCAAAAATCAATAATGCGCTGCGAAGCCCCATTCGTAAGAGAAGAATTCCGCCTACCAGACCACCTCCAATGATAGCGATAATGCCAAATGTTTTTGCAACGACAGCAAGATCAGTCTTTGAAAATCCTATCTTCAGGATAAAGGGAGTAGTCATGTTCGCCGCCATGACGTCGCCAATTTTGTAGAGGAGAATAAATGCCAGAATTTCAAACGCCCCCCTTCTCTTAAAATACTCGGTGAAAGGCTCTATTACCGCTTCGCGAAGTGTTTTTGGAGGGATTATCTGTCCATCAATATTAGGCGATAAGAATGTAGTTACAATGCCTATCAGCAGAGAAACAGCCAGCAGCAGGTAGACATAATTCCACGGAATGCGGTCGGCCAAAAACAGGGCAAACGCACCGGAAATGAGCATGCCTATGCGGTAGCCATTACTTGCCAGAGAAGCACCCAGACCCAGTTCTTCATCTCTTAAAAGTTCACGCCGATAGGCGTCGATGACAATATCCTGGCTTGCGCTGAAGAATGATACAAACACAGCAAGAAAGGCCACAATCAAGGGAGATTCGGCAGGTCTCACTAAATAAAAGGCTCCGATAGCCAGCATGAGAAGTATTTGGGAAATCAGCATCCATCCGCGCCGTCTGCCGAAGAACGGAGGCACATATCTGTCGAGGAAGGGCGACCAGAGGAACTTGACCGTGTAAGGAAGCCCAACAAGGGAGAACATCCCGATGACTGCGAGGTTAACCTTTTCATCGGTCATCCACGCCTGAAGCGTTGAGCCTGTAACGAGCAGTGGAATGCCGGAACTTATGCCCAGAAAAAACGTAACCAGCATCCGCCAGCTAAAAATTATCCGTAAGATAGGAACTGGCATAAACTGTTAATTCGAAATAAAGTGCTTAATAGTCTAAAATTCCCTTGGCAAACAAATGATAATTTTTTAGCTTGTTGTTATACAAAGTTTATGATCAATTTCCCCGGTTTTCTGCATCCCATAATTTTTTCAGGTCTCTCTTTCCGTGAATAAGACCTAAAACAACGACTCGTGGTTTTTCAATGCCATAAATAAGGCGATATTCTTTTACAAAAAGTTCGCGAATATCTGGATTGGCAAGCTCAGGAACAATGCGCCCTCTTTCTGAAAATTCATTGAGCGAACGGCTCGCATCAAGAACCTCCCGAACAAACGCTGCTGCATAAAAAGATGAATCCCTTGCAATATATTCGGCAATGGCCTCGAGATCGTCAGAAGCTTCATAAGACCAAACTACTTTTCGAGCCATTGTGCCATCCGTTTCTCAATTTCCTCTTGCGTGTAAACCCGTCCTTCCTCTGCATCCTTCAAACCATGTTCAATCTTTTGAAGGACGTAGAGATGATACTGAATATCTTCCAATGAGCAATCATCTGGCAAACGATTGAGAAGTTTGCTAACCTCCTGTTTTATTTTTTGCATATTTACTTTCCTCCTGGATAATTTAAATAAGCGGGATTTAGATACAATGGAATACTGGTGTTTGTGTCGTTGCTCAATTTACTATCCTAATGTGGATTTAGCAATAGAAAAAATGAGGATTTTCTTCTTGTTTGCAAGGAAAACAAGGCATATTGCGGTAAGCCTCTACAGACAACCTTTATCCAACTCCACCATCGATTCGTTTTGTTTCTCCATCAATGCATGCTTTTTTGCAAGTTTGCTGTGGCGTCTGCCATAGGCTGCATAAATAATGGAACCGAGCGCAAGCCACACAATGAGTCTGAGCCATGTTGCAAATTCTAAGCGGAGCATCATATATCCACAGAATAGTATGCCCAGGATAGGTATTACCGGCACAAAGGGGCATTTGAAGGCACGAGGGTGGTGAGGGTCTTTAATACGCAGGATAATAACCGCAGCGGCAACGAGGCAGAAGGCAAGGAGCGTACCGATGTTGACCAATTTTGCGATCTCCTCTATGGGGAAGCAACTGGCAGTAATAGCAACGCAAGCGCCGACGATGATAGTCGAGATATGGGGTGTCCCAAAACGGGGATGAACGGCTGCAAAGAGTCGCTCAGGAAGGAGACCGTCCCTGGCTATAGCCCATAATATCCTGGACTGGCTCATGAGTAAGACGAGAAGTACACTGGTCAGCCCTGCTACGGCGCCGACAGAGATGAAAAAGGACACCTTGACCAGCCCGTACCGCGTGAAGGCATCTGCCAGCGGCGCATCAATGTTAATGTCCTTGTAGTAAACCATGCCGGTAAGGACTGCGGTTACCGCAATGTATAAAATAGTACAGAGAACCAGAGAAACAATGATGCCGATAGGCACATCCCTCTTTGGGTTCCTTGCCTCCTGGGCGGTCGTTGAGACTGCATCGAAACCGATATAGGCGAAGAACACGTAAGCAGCACCGGTACCAATGCCGCCAATGCCAAACGGTGCAAATGTCGAAAAACTATTGCCCCAGTTATCGTTCTTTATATAAAACCATCCCACGAAAATTACCAATAATATTACCGCAAGTTTTACCCCAACGATAATACTATTGAAACGTGCGCTTTCCTTTATACCAACAACCAGTAAAGCGGTGATGACAACGATGATCAATCCGGCGGGTAGATTGAAGACGATGGGAATGCCGGATAAATGTGGGACACTCTGGGCAAAGGTATCATTCAATTGGTGAGACAATGTCCAATAATCACTGGTAAGCCACTGGGGGATATGTAATCCAAAGAGTCCGATTAATTTTACAAAGTAGTGCGACCACCCTACTGCCACAAGGCTCGATGCAAGGGAATACTCTAAGATGAGGTCCCATCCAATAATCCATGCAAAAACTTCACCTAACGCTGCATAAGAGTACGTATAAGCGCTGCCTGCCAGTGGAACCATCGATGCGAACTCTGCATAGCACAGGGCAACAAATATACAGGCGAGACCGGAAAGGACAAATGAGAGAATCAAGCTGGGACCCGCATACTCCTTGGCGGCCAGACCCGTCAAAACAAATATCCCGGCGCCAATGACAGCGCCGATTCCCAGGGCAGTCAATGAGAAGGGGCCAAGTACCCGTTTGAAGTGGTGATGGTTGGATTCTTCTACAAGGTCACGTAATGCCTTCTTTGCAAACAGTTTTTTCATTGTTCTTGGACTTAAGCTCTAACCACAGAGCACACGGAGTAGTTTTCGATCCAACCACTGCACACCATGGTTAAATCAATATTCAGAAGAAATACTTCTGTTTTCCGGCTTCTTACTGCTAACTTCTGTATTTTATACTTTTTCTATGAGGTGTCCGAGTTTTTCTTTCTTCGTCTGCAGGTATTGTTTGTTTTCCTCTTTAGGCTCTGTAATGATAGGCACCCGTTCCACGATTTCAAGTCCATAACCGTTAAGGGCTGCAAACTTTTTGGGGTTATTCGTAAGTAACCGCATCTTTGTTATGCCCAGGTCTCTCAGGATTTGCGCACCAATGCCGTAATCGCGTTTATCGGCAGGAAATCCGAGCTTTTCATTTGCCTCGACGGTATCCAATCCCTTTTCCTGCAGCAAATAGGCGTGCAGTTTGTTCTCCAGACCGATTCCGCGTCCCTCCTGCCGCATATAAAGCAGTACACCTTTTCCTTCCTTTTGTATGACCCGAAGGGCGCTGTGGAGTTGCTCCCCGCAGTCACAGCGGAGAGAGCCAAAGATGTCGCCGGTCAGACATTCATCATGCACCCTCACCAGCACCGGTTCACTATGCAGCGGGGACGGCGTATTTCCGCTCTCGCTGCCGATGCCCAAACAAAGGGCAAGATGGAGATATTCATCAACGAAGGAGCGGTACAGGTGAAGCGTAAAGTTCCCATAGATCGTGGGCAGTTTTACGGTCACCCGCTTTTCGATCAATCGTTCCTGTTCGTGCCGATATTTAATAATATCTGCAATGGTGCAGACTTTGAGATGATGCTTTTCAGCGAACTTTCGGAGTTCCGGAAGTTTTGCCATATTCCCGTCTTCTGTCATAATCTCGCAAATAACCGCGGCGGGTTTGAGTCCTGCAATGCGCGCCAGGTCTACCGCGCCTTCTGTGTGTCCTGTCCTGACCAGCACCCCGCCTCTCTGCGCTTTTAAAGGAAAAATATGGCCGGGTCTGACGAGGTCTTCCGGTTTTGTCTTATCGTCAATAGCAGCTAATATCGTTGTCGCCCGGTCTTTAGAAGAAACACCCGTTGTGATTCCGTCTCTTGCATCGATGGAAACGGTAAAGGGCGTCTGAAAATTTGATGTGTTATGGGACACCATTGGATAAAGATCAAGCGCTTCCGCCCGTTCGGGATTAATTGAAAGACATAGAATGCCCCGTGCGTGAGTGAGCATAAAGTTGATTGTCTCCGGAGTTACCTTTTCGGCTGCAATGGTAATGTCTCCCTCGTTTTCGCGGTTCGCATCATCGACCAAAATGATCATTTTGCCTTGTTTCAGGTCCTCTACGACCTCTTGTATCGTGTTAAATCGCATCAAAAACACCTCTCATAATTTAATGTACAGAAATTCCAATCTTTTGTGATTCCCCTCTAAAAAGAGGGGATAAAGGGGTGTGTAAGTTCTCCGCAACACACCCCCAACCCCTCTTTCTAGAGGGGAGCTTAAAAATAGCTGCCAAAGGCAACCTAATTCAAATTTCTATTAATAGTATTAAAAAAGGCGGGCAATGTAAAGTATTTTGTTTAATGCAGAGACGCACTGCAGTGCGTCTCTATTACTGGACAATTACAATTGTTTTACACCCCTGTACATATAGAAAAGTCCAGAGACAAAGGTGAAAGCAACCGTCACCCACCAGATGGTGGTTAGGGCAGGTATGGGGACATGGTTTCCAACAAGCACCGATATGACAGCAATAATTTGAAGAAACGTTGACGCCTTACCCAGTATCGTTGGCCGGCAATTTACCCTGCCGGTAATAAGAAGTAACGCAATGGTGCCAAAGATAAGTAAGAGGTCTATACAAACAATAATCATTGGAATCCAAATGGGAAATCTTGGTTCCGGCCATATACGGTCAGAGGAAAGTATGATGCAGGAAATCACAAGAACAAGCTTATCTGCAAAGGGGTCTAAATACACGCCTAATTTTGTTACTTCGTTCCTTTTCCGAGCTATATAACCGTCCAGCATATCGCTTAACCCAATGATTAACATAATAAATAGACAAATATAACGGTAATGATTATTGTGCTGAACCTGTGTTATGCAAAACACAAGCGGAAGAATACAGCATATCCTGCCCAGACTGATCTTGTTAGAAAGGGTTAACATAAGGAAACCTCAGATGAATAATGTAGCAAAGCCGCGATCAAAATGAATAAAGGTGGCGTGTGACAAGTGACGTGTGACGTTTTTTCTCGTCACGCGACACCTGACACTCGTCACTAAAAAAACGTACACGAAAAAGAATTTTACACAGGACTGCACTGTCGGTGAGCATCAATTATCACACAAGATACGCTTCGCTTTTAGCAGGAGACTTTGCCGTCTGTTTTTTGCGTTCCTTGTACCAGGTCACAAATAAACGGATGCCTTGTTCAATAGGGACTTTCGGTTGATACTGTAAAAAACGTTCCGCCTTTCCAATATCCGCATAGGTTCTATGCATGTCCCCGGGTTGCTCCGGAAGTTTTTTAATCTTCGCTTTTTTACCCAATTCCTGCTCAATGAGATCAATGAGTTTTTTCAATTGAATTGGCTTTGAGTCCCCCAGATTAATGATCTCGAAATCAAACTGCTTCTCTAATGCAGCGACCACCCCATCGATAATATCGGAAAAGTATGTGTAATCCCGTTCGGTCGTCCCGTCACCGTACATCGTGATCGGTTGATTATGATCGATGAGTTCCGTAAATTTTCGGATGGCAAGGTCCGGTCGTTGCCGAGGGCCATATACCGTAAAGAATCTGAGGCAGCAAACAGGTATTTTATAAAGGTGATGATAGTTGTAACAAAAAAGTTCCCCGGCACGTTTTGTTGCGGCATAAGGTGATATGGGTTCGTTCACCGGATCGTCTTCTGAGAAAGGAACTTTTTTATTGTTTCCGTAAACCGATGAAGACGAACCAAAGACAAATTGCCTGACCTTATAAATCCGGGAAAGTTCGAGCATATTTAGCGTCCCCTTGCAGTTGACCTCCTCGTACAGCAACGGTCGTTCGATAGATGGCCTTACACCGGCGTATGCCGCCAGATGAATGACCTTTTCAACATGGTGTTTCTCAAATATTTCCTGACATGCAGACGTGTCACAGATATCGGCCTCACATAATGTCAAATTTGAATCCTGAATGGCATTCGAAATATTTTCTCTTTTATATGCCGGCAGATAAAAGTCATTAAAATTATCAATAATAACGACCTTTTTACCCTGTGAGAGCAAACGTTCCACCAGATGAGAACCAATAAAACCTGCACCGCCGGTAACAAGTATTGACATAAAGTAAAATGTCCTTTCTGATTTATCGTATTGTGGTATTTAGGTTTAATATAGCAGAGGAGTCACCTTAGTCAAGTGAAAAACAACTTTGGCTTGACACGTCCATTTTTTAATTGTACGATTTATCGAATTTGATATTATCCAACCGTAAAAACACTAAAGTACAAAAATAATAGAATGAACAAAAAAAGGGCTGTACTTGTACTCGAAGATGGAACAACCTTCAAAGGTTACTCTCTCGGCGCCCCTGGAGAGACGATCGGCGAGGTGGTTTTTAACACCAGTTTGATGGGCTACCAGGAAATCCTTACCGACCCATCGTATAAAGGACAAATGGTGGTCATGACCTATCCGCTAATTGGTAATTATGGAATTAATGAAAAAGATTACGAATCACGCAAGTTGTTTCTGGAGGGCTTTATCGTAAAAGAATGCAGTCCTTTCCCCAGTAACTGGCGTTCACAGACCGGCCTGGATGAATTTCTCGGGAAAAAAGGAATCGTCGGCATTCAGGGAATTGATACACGGGCATTGACAGCACACATACGGGACTGCGGCTCACAGCAAGGCATTATTTCCACCGCAGATCTTGATGTTTCAAGCCTTATCAAAAAGGTCAAGTCCTCTCCCGGATTAAACGGATTAGACCTCGTAAAAGAGGTGACATGCAGTGATTCATATGAGTGGGAAGATGACGAAACCAGCCAAAAAATATCGAAAAGGTACAAGGTTGTTGTCTACGATTGCGGGGTAAAATATAACATTTTAAGAAAATTGAGCAGTGCAGGCTGCTCTGCGACGGTAGTTCCTGCTCAGACACCACCCCAGAAAGTCCTGGATATGAATCCGGACGGTATTGTACTTTCAAACGGTCCCGGCGATCCGGCAGCAGTACCTTATATGGTTAATAATATCAAGGATTTGCTGGGCAAAAAACCAATCCTGGGGATCTGTCTCGGACATCAATTGCTTGCACTTACACTGGGCTTACAGACATACAAACTTAAGTTCGGTCATCATGGAGGAAACCAGCCTGTGATGGATATCTCTACCAAAAAGGTGGAAATTACCGCACAGAATCATAACTTTGCCGTATCAACTCCACCGGAAGGAAATATTCATAAGAGTCCGTATGGCAATGTGGAGATTACTCATGTAAACCTCAATGATAAATCGGTAGAAGGGCTGAAATGCCACTCAATGCCTGTCTTCTCGGTGCAATATCATCCAGAGGCATCGCCCGGTCCCCACGATGCAAATTATTTGTTTGAGCGATTTATTGGATTGATGAAATCCCAGGGTTAATGTTATGAACAAGATGTGTGGATAAAGTTTTTTGTGTTAGTTGGGTTTGTCGGGTTATGAAAATTACAAAATTCGAAGACCTTAAATGCTGGCAAGAGGCAAGAACATTAGTAAACAGTGTATACGGGGCTATAAGAAATAGTCCGAGTTTTCAAAAGGATTTCCGGTTAAGTAGTCAAATAACCGGGGCAGCAATCTCTTCAATGAGTAACATTGCCGAAGGGTTCTCTCGGCGGTCAAATAAAGAATTTATTCAGTATCTCTTTATATCGAAAAGTTCAGCGACTGAAGTGCAGAGCGAGATTTATGTGGCATCAGATCAAAAATATATTTCTCAGGAAATTTTTGAAAAGATTTATAATCAGGCAGAAACGGTATCAAAACTGAATAGTGGTTTTATAACTTATTTGCTTCAGAACGAAAAACGATACGGAAATACCAAAAAACTCAAAAAACCCAATTAACTCAACTAACTCAATTAACCCAATCAACTCAAGAAACATAAATGCCCAAGCGAACAGATATTAAAAAAATCCTTATCATAGGTTCCGGCCCAATTGTCATCGGTCAGGCATGTGAATTCGATTATTCAGGCACTCAAGCCTGCAAGGCGCTCCGTGAAGAGGGTTACAAGGTTGTCCTGGTAAACAGCAATCCCGCCACCATCATGACAGACCCTGAGGTTGCCGACAAGACCTACATAGAACCCATTACCACTGAAATGGTCACAAAAATCATTGCAAGGGAACGCCCAGAGGCGCTGCTTCCCACTCTGGGAGGTCAGACAGGCCTGAACACAGCCGTTAGCCTTGCGGAAAAAGGGGTGCTCAAGGAATATGGCGTAGAACTTATTGGGGCGAAATTGGAAGCCATCAAGAAGGCTGAGGATCGGTCGCTCTTTAAGTCTGCCATGAAACAAATAGGCATTGCAGTGCCTGAAAGCGGTTATGCCCGTTCATACGACGATGCAATGAAGATTGTCGACGAGATTGGCTTCCCAGCCATTATACGTCCTTCTTTTACTCTGGGAGGCAGCGGTGGAAATGCGGCCTATAATATTGAAGAATACAAAGAATATATCAAAATAGCCTTAGAGGCAAGCCCTGTCCACGAAGTACTCGTGGAACGCTCAGTACTGGGATGGAAAGAATACGAACTCGAGGTAATGCGTGACCTGAAAGATAACGTCGTGATCGTCTGTTCTATTGAAAATTTCGACCCGATGGGCGTACATACAGGCGACAGCATCACGGTGGCCCCTGCCCAGACTCTTACCGATGTTGAATATCAAATCATGCGGGATGCGGCGATCAGGATTATCCGGGAGATTGGCGTCGAGACAGGCGGCTCTAATATCCAGTTTTCCGTCAATCCCGAAAATGGGGAAATGCTTGCAATAGAGATGAACCCCAGGGTTTCAAGGAGTTCCGCCCTGGCATCGAAGGCAACGGGATTCCCTATCGCCAAGATTGCTGCAAAACTTGCAGTAGGTTATACCCTCGATGAAATTTCCAACGACATCACCCGTTACACGCCCGCCTGCTTCGAACCTACGATTGATTACTGCGTGGTAAAAGTGCCGAGATTTAATTTTGAAAAATTTCCAGATACCGACCAGACCCTTACAATCCACATGAAATCGGTCGGGGAGGTCATGGCTATCGGACGCACCTTTAAAGAAGCCATAGGGAAGGCCATCCGTTCTTTAGAATCCGGACGATGCGGTTTTGAGAGTTTATGGCCTTCTGGTAGCGATAAGTGGTCTGCCGAACAGCGAACTGAGTTTTTAAGGGAAAAGTTGATGATCCCAAATCCCGATAGACTCTGGCACATCGCCGATGCGATGCGATTTGGCTTGAGTCTGGATGATATCTATAAATGGACACATATCGATCACTGGTTTCTTTACAATATCAAACAAATACTCGACATGGAAGCCGGGATTAAACAGAAGTATCCGAATGCAAAAGATGAACGTCAGCCCGCCCCTGCATCTCAAAATGAGAGCGACTTTAAAATGGACAAGGAGATGCTGACTGAGGCCAAACAATATGGTTATTCCGATAAATATCTGGCTTCTCTGTGCAATGTCGAAGAAAAGACCATACGGAAATACCGACAAAAAGAGGCAATCAGACCCGTCTTCAAACACGTGGATACCTGCGGCGCTGAATTCAAGGCATTTACGCCCTACCTGTATTCCACGTATGAAACCTCTTGTGAAGCAGAGCCTACACAGAAGAAAAAGATTATCATCCTCGGCAGCGGCCCCAACCGCATAGGACAGGGAATTGAATTCGATTACTGCTGTGTCCATGGAGTGTTTGCATTGAAGGAGCTGGGTTACGAAACTATTATGATTAACTGCAATCCTGAAACGGTGAGTACGGATTACGACACCTCGGACCGGCTTTATTTCGAGCCGCTTACCCTGGAAGACGTCCTTGAGATTGTCGATAAGGAGAAACCAGAAGGTGTTATTGTTCAGTTTGGAGGACAAACGCCATTAAAACTGGCCGTACCACTTGAGAAAGAGGGCGTAAGAATCCTGGGAACCTCTCCGGATAGTATCGATAGCGCCGAAGATCGCGAACGATTTGCCGCCCTGATTAATCAACTAAAATTAAAGCAGCCCGATAATGGCTGTGCCCGTTCGGCTGTGGAAGCAAAGGTCGTCGCCAACAAAATAGGTTATCCTGTGCTACTGCGTCCTTCCTATGTCCTGGGAGGCAGGGCAATGCGCATTGTTTACGATGAAATGGGCGTGGATGATTATATCACGCATGCCGTACAGGTTTCACCTGAACATCCTGTCTTAATCGACCGATTCCTGGAAGACGCCATAGAAATTGACGTGGACGCAATCTGTGATGGCAGGGAGGTATTTATTGGCGGCATTATGGAACACATCGAGGAAGCCGGCATCCATTCCGGAGACAGCGCCTGTTCGCTTCCGCCTTACTCCATCGGGAATGACATCATTAACGAACTAAAAAAACAAACGCAGATCATGGCCATTGCATTGAATGTGGTGGGACTCATTAACATACAATATGCGATTAAAGATAAAACGGTGTATGTGCTTGAGGTCAATCCCCGTGCCTCAAGGACGGTGCCCTTCGTCAGCAAGGCGATAGGCATACCCATGGCCAAGATTGCAGCCAAGGTGATTGCGGGAAAGAAACTCAGCGAATTAAATATCTCCATGAATGTGAAGTTAAAGCATGTTGCCGTAAAAGAGGCCGTCTTCCCTTTTATAAAGTTTAAAGGGGTAGACACAATATTGGGACCGGAAATGAAATCGACAGGCGAAGTCATGGGGCTGGACATGGACTTTGGTCGTGCCTATGCAAAATCTCAAATGGCCGCAGACTCCAGCCTTCCCCTGACTGGCACCGTTTTTATCAGCGTAAGGGATAGAGACAAAAAGTCCATGATACCCATAGCAAAGAAGCTCATATACATGGGTTTTAAAATTGTTGCCACACAAGGAATGGCAAAGGTCCTTTCCGAAAACAATGTCACCGTTACACCAGTCTTAAAGGTAATCGAAGGACGGCCTAATATTGTCGACCACATCAAAAACAACGAAATCCAACTCGTCATCAACACCACAGAAGGCAAGGCCGCCCAGGAGGCATCCTACTCCATCCGGCGAACGGCACTGGTTCACCGGGTTCCCTATTTCACAACCGTTGCCGGTGCAGTAGCCGCCACCAAGGCCATTGAGGCGCTCAAAAACGGCAGCCTCGACGTCAAACCCATCCAGGAATATTACCACACATAAATCCATTTTGATTTAACGACTCGCAGTAAAATCACTCTTATAGTGTCAAATTAGCAATGCAATAAATATAAGTATTACATGGATTTACACTTTTGTTGGAAAAAATTATTTACTTACCACTAAATTTTCCCAGCTTTTTGCCGATATAATTAAATAAGTAACAATATTAGTCTTTTGAAAGACATTATTTTCAATAACTATATTTAGGACAGGGGAGAACATTGGCGTGAAGTCCTTGTGTCATAGATTTCCTTGG
>JACRII010000089.1 GCA_016235875.1 Planctomycetota bacterium | reverse complement strand
GGTCTTCCATAGACTATTTACTATATTAGTTATGGACACGAAAACCGTCTAAATAAAATGAAAATTCCTATGCAATAGATATAGGCATTCGGCGACTACATGAATAAAAAATAATCCCTCCCTTGATGGGAGGGACAAAGGGAGGGTGCGTAGCTTTTTCTTTCACCCCCACCTAGCCTCCCCCATCAAGGGGGAGGAACAATAGTTTGAAATCCCTGAACATTTAAATAGGCATTCGGAAACTTTTTCAATGTAGCGCGAACTTTAGTTCGCTTACATTTTATGCGAACTAAAGTTCGCGCTACATCTGTAACTTTAAAATTACTGAACATTAAATTTAAACAAGACTATGCGATTCAGAGAAAAACGTATTACAAAATCCATCATAAACCTCACCCCGATGGTGGATATGCTGTTCCTTATACTCCTGTTTTTTCTGGTTACCTCGAGTTTCATAGAGCAGCCGAACATCAAACTGGAACTCCCTTCCACCAAATATGCCTCCACAAGCAAGCTTGAAGAACGGGTCTTGACGATTTCCCAGGACGGCAAGCTTTTTTTTCAGAATAAACCCGTTGAAAAAAATGACCTTGTTTCGGTATTAAAGAACACCTTTTCCAAACAAGATGACAAGACCCTCATTATGCGGGCGGACAAGAATGTATCGTACGGTGTCATTATAGAAGTCATGGACGCAGCCAAAGGGGCTGGCCTAAAGCGGATTCTTGCCCCGACCATCCTCGAACCCGAAAAAAAGCCGCAACTTTTACAATAAGCAGGGATGTTTATAATCCTACAGATGAATGACCCGACTATAAATATTCAATCGCTTTTGAAAAATTTGTATCATGAGAATGCCGGGGAGGTGAAGCATGCCCTTGAAGAAATTGGCAGAGTGGGAAAAGGTAATCGTGGGGCCATGAAAGCGCTTCAGGAATTTTTGGGAAAAGAACAGCGAATGCCTCTTCGTATTTTGGCCGCCCAAACAATTTCAAGAGTAAAAGAGATTTCCCAACCTTCTCCAAAGGAATTTAAAAAGCCCGGTATCTTTCAATGTCCGGGGGCGGAGAAGATCAAAAGGATAGAGATTATAGACGTAACCTGTCCGCACTGTCATGAGAAAGGCACGGCATCGGTAGCCGGTTTTGAAAATGAGTTTGCCTGTGAAAGTTGTGGGGAAATGATACAGCGTGATTTACCCGAAAGCTGTATTGAAAAGTGTCCCGTAGGGAGCGAGTGCATAGGGAAAGAGCGTTATCAAAAATATTTGAAAGGAAGAAAAAAATTTATAACACACCCCTAAATCCCCTCTCGAGAGGGGACTGAGGGGTGTGTTATTTGTTCCTTGTGTTCCCGAATCTTAAAAGGGACCTTTGAAATTCCTGGACATACATCAGGAAAACCAACCTGATTATACTTGAAAAATAAAATATCATGCGGTAGCTTTTAGGCCATAGAGTAAGTCAATAGTTTTCACAAATGATGTAAAATAACGTGATAATTGGTAGTATAACAAACATCGGGCACTTCCTAGCCAAGCTACATTATAAAACGATTGAGTTGTTCAACTAACAAATGTACAGTAGTAGATGGGTTGTCACGTTCGGGGTTGAGGGGAGGAAGCCAAAGGGGTCAGGTCTTTAATCTTGCTATTGAAGCGGATTCTTTTTTATCAAGAAACAAAACACGATCGACCTCATAGCTTCTTGACTTCCTAACTTTACCGTATCGTAATAATCTCATCGCTCTCAGCGGCTGGCCGCATGATACTGTGAACAATACGCCTGTCAAGATTTTATGTTGACAATCAGACTATTATGTATATAGATTGTATGTATTAATAATACATACAATGGAGGTAATAAATATGAGAGGTACTTTGAAAAAAATAAATTTTTTTGTAGAAGAGGATATTCGTAAGGTACTGGATGAGTTAGTGCCAGATGGACAGAAAAGCAAGGTAATCAACGAGGCGTTACGAAAGGAACTTCTTAGGATAAAGCGGGAGAAAGCAACTGGAAAACTTATGGCATTGAAGTCCAAAGGCACACTGGTTTCAAACAGAGAAATCGTTGAAGCATTGAAGAAGGACAGGAGACGGATGCCTTGAAGATCTTTGTGCCGGATGCATCGGTAATCTTAAAATGGGTGCTGAGAGACGAAGAAGATCATGATTATGCTTTTGCACTTCTCAAAGGATGGATTAATCAGGAACATGAGTTTATCTTGCCGTCTCTCTGGCTCTATGAGGTAGGAAATGTCCTGGGGATGAAAAGACCAAAAGATGCAGAAAGAATTTTAGACATCCTCCTTGAGTATGAGTTTATGGAATATCACATTACAAAAGAAATCACAACTATTGCCTTTAGCTTAATGAGAGAGTTTAAAGGCGTTACTTTTTATGATACGATCTATCACGTAATTGCCTTACGGGAAAGCGGGGTCATGGTTACTGCAGATAAGGCGTATTTCGAAAAGGCAAAAGGCAAGGGCGGTATATTATTAATCTAAGGTATCATAAATTTAAAAAAGAGGTGATACATGTAGTTTTTCAAAAAATCTGTTCGTGTTAAACATCCCACAAAATCCCCTCGCCCGGCTGCTCCTTCGGCAAAGAACGAGGAAACGGGGGTCACATCTTCATAATTCATTTTACAAATTTATTTGCCTTAATTCACTTGACGTCTTCCTCATGAGGCATATAATAATACTAGAATCTCTTAATTTATTATTTTGTTATATTCGTATGAGTTTAGCAAACCATCATTTATTTAAAGGAAAATTGGAATATGAGTCTCTTAAAACTGAGAAAATTTGCTCAAGTAACTCTGCCCGCCGATTTGCGCAAGAAGTTTAACCTCACTGAAGGAGATTTTCTTGAAGCCGAGGCAGTGGAAAAAGGAATTCTTCTCAAACCAGTAACTGTGGTGGAGCGAGAGAATGCCTGGAATCAAGTTTTTAAATCTATGGAAAACGTCAATGATCGCAAACCGAAACCAAAGCAGAGCGTTAAAAAACAGGAAGAAGAAATTGCCAAAATGGTGAAGAGTTTTAAAAAACACCATGCATAAAGTTGTCCTTGATTCAACGGTTCTTGTTAGCGCTTTTCTTGCTAAAACGGGTGTTTCTGCTGAATTACTTCACAAAGCTAAAGACGGGGGTTTTGATATGTGCTTAGCAGAAGAAATTCTTGAAGAAGTCCAGCGGGCTCTTTTGCAATACCAGAAGATTAGAAAACGCTACCATTACACAGATCAAGCCGTAATCCAATATGTTCAAAATCTCAGGGTAGTGGCACGCCTTATCACAGAGCTACCTTCCATCGAGGTAGTCAACAGCGACCCTAATGATAATATGGTGGTTGCATGCGCTCTTAAAGCACAAGCGGACTTCATAGTTACCCGAGACAATGACCTTCTTTCTCTTGAAAACTACGAGGATACAAAGGTCGTGACGCCTGAGAAGTTTATGGGGATACTAAGGAGTGGCATGCATAAACCTTCCTTCTAAATCCATTTATAGAAGGAACAGAACAGCTATTCATAATGTAGTTTTTCAAAAAATCTGTTCGTGCCAAACATCCCACGAAATCCCCTCGCCCTGCTGCTCCTTCGCCAAATATTCGATTGCACAGAAACAACAGCACAAAATCAATTCCGATTTGGTTTCGAGTCGTTTCTTAACAGTTGCAATTTTAACTTTCAACCCGGCTTTAACGCATTTCATAAGGTTTGATTGTATTCTGTAGTGGTTACAAAAGTTGAAATACCGGCACTTGAATGGTTTTATATGAGCGATGCCGTTCGATTGCGATTTGGAGTTTATCGACAGTTTCGGGAGAAAAATATTCTTCATTACAATTTTCACATACCTCTGCCGGGACATTCTCCACGGCAACCAGTTCTCCACGATACCATTGAGTATAAGTAATACATTTCTGGGTGGTTTTCCCATGACATACAGAACAGGTATTCATAATCTATTTTCTCCTTATTCTATTATCAATAGGTTTTTCTCTATGTCAAATGTAAATAATGGGTAACAGTTTAGTTTTTTGAAAAATTCCTGTGACAAAGGTGTTACCATGCAGTGTAGGGGCAATTCATGAATTGCCCCTACATTCTGTCACAAAGACATTTTCAACTATTGACGTTTTTCAAAAAATCTGTTCGTGTCAAACATCCCACTAAATCCCATCGCCCGGCTGCTTGGTAGCAGGCGAAGCATTTGAAAGATTCACTATAAGTCAAAATACTATTCAAGATTTCAAATGCTTCGCCCCTACTTTTTCAAAATAAATCTTTACATCACAACAGCACAAAATCAATTCCGATCCGGCTTCTGGGTATTTGCAGTTGAGGGTGGTAGAATGGGAAAAATAATTTCAGGCTGATCCCCCGTTAATGTCCGGAGAAATGCGACAATCTTGTTCGTTTCATCCGCAGTAAGCGTTATCCCCAGTTGATATTCGGCCATGATATTCACCGCCTCACTCAAACTCCACGTGCTTGCATCGTGGAAATATGGCGCCGTTAGTTCAATATTTCTTAGCAGTGGAACTTTGAATACGTATTTATCTTTTTCATTTTTTGTTACGTTGTATCTGCCAAGGGTCTGGGTGTCTTTGTCGTATGGTTTTACAATTCCAAATTTCTGGAAAGAGTTTCCGCCTGCACCAAAGCCGTTATGGCAGTTTATACAACCTTTATCCTTAAATAGAACATATCCTTCCACCTCTGTTGGGGAAATTCTGTCATAGCCTCTTAGCCACAAATCAAATATTGAGTTTGGTGTGGTTAAAGTCTCTTCAAAAGCCGCAATCGCATCAGAGACGTTATCAATAGTAATTTTTTCGTCTTTGTACACCTCTTTGAACCATTGCACATATTCCGGTATTGATTGCAATACACCCACGGCAAGCTCGTGGTTTGAAGCCATTTCCATGGGATTGGCTATGGGGCCTTTTGCTTGTTCTTTCAAGTCCTTTGCACGGCCATCCCAGAATTGCGCCAGATTGAATTTTGCATTCAGGACCGTCGGTGAGTTTATCGGACCAAACAGCCATTTATGCCCGATAGAGCTTGGTAAATTATCTGCGCCGCCTGTTGAGAGGTTATGACAGGAATTACAAGTGATCCAGCCGGATTTGGACAATCTGGGTTCAAAAAACAAATTCTTTCCTAATTCTATCTTTGCCCTGTCATAGTCAAAGCTAACGGGAATTGGCTGGATAGGTTCTTCTGAACGTTTTAATCCAGACACCATACTTCCACCCCTGCTGCCATAACCCATATCAATCAGACCCCCTGCAATAATAAATGCCGGCATCGCGCCGTTGATAACGGCAAAAGCCAGTAAACAGCTAATCGCAGTAAATTTCATTAACTTCATTTGCCCTCCATTTCTTCAGTATTACTCCAGGTATACCCTGGTAAACATTTTCAATTCCGATCTGGCTTCTGGGTATTTGCAGTTGAGGGTGGCAAAATGGGAAAAATAATTTCAGGCTGATCCCCCGTTAAGGTCCGGAGAAATGCGACAATCTTGTTCGTTTCATCCGCAGTAAGCGTTATCCCCAGTTGATATTCGGCCATGATATTCACTGCCTCACTCAAATTCCATGCGCTTGCATCGTGGAAATAAGGCGCTGTTAATTCAATATTCCTCAGCAGTGGGACTTTGAATACGTATTTATCTTTCTCATCCTTTGTCACATTGTATCTGCCAAGGGTCTGGGTGTCTTTGTCATATGGTTTTGCAATCCCAAATTTTTGAAAAGAGTTTCCTCCGACGCCAAAACCATTATGGCAGTTTATGCAACCTTTGGACTTAAATAGATCGTATCCCTCCTTTTCAAATTCGGAAAGTTTGTCATCGTAGTCTTTTAGCCACCAGTCAAATCTTGAGTTTGGTGTGGTTAAAGTCTCTTCAAATGCTGCAATGGCATCAGCGACGTTATCAATAGTAATTTTTTCGTCTTTGTACACCTCTTTGAACCATTGCACATATTCCGGTATTGATTGCAATACCCTCACGGCAATTTCATGGTTTGAAGCCATTTCCATGGGATTGGCTATTGGACCTTTTGCCTGTTCTTTCAAGTCTTTTGCGCGGCCATCCCAGAATTGCGCCAGATTGAACTTTGCATTCAGGACAGTCGGTGAGTTTATCGGACCGAACAGCCATTTATGTCCGATAGAGCTTGGCAAATTATCTGCGCCGCCTGTTGAGAGGTTATGACAGGAATTACAACTGATCCAACCGGATTTGGACAATCTGGGTTCGAAAAACAATTTCTTTCCTAATTCTATCTTTGCCCTGTCGTAGTCAAAGCTAATAAGAATTGGCTGGATAGGTTCCTTTGAACGTTCTGATACAGCGCCACCCTGCATCCTTCCGCCTCTGCCATACCCTATTTGCCGCTCTGATTCACCAGCAATAGTAACTGTCAGCATTACAACATTAATAATGACAAAAGACAATAAATAGTTGATCATAGTAAATTTCATTATCTTCATGTGCCCCCTTTTTAGTGAATGGTATTATCAAAATCTAGCGAGCGATGCCTCAGACCAATAAAAACAATATATAATATCTAATTCAAAAGACAAAGATTTTCCATCTTGAACGCTTCAACTTTTTTGGTTGCGACTCGTTGAGATTTATTATAAAATTATTTTACTTATTTATCTTACAAACTCAAGGAGCATCTGCAAATGTTGAAAAAGAAATTCGTTAAAGACAAATGCGTGACGTGCAAACAATGCATGATCGAATGTGCCGTGAGACACTCTGCATCAAGAAATTTGTATGAGGCATTCACGGAAACACCCAAATCCCAATACCGATTACAGGTATCCATACGAAAAGACAAACCCCACATGACGGTATGCCAGAATTGTGCAAAACCCAAGTGTTTGGAGTCGTGTGAGTACGAGGCTATCACAAAATATGAGGATGGAAATGTAGTCATTGACACAAAAAAATGTGTCGGTTGCTGGGCATGTGTGACGGCGTGTCCTTTTGGCGCCATTACAAAAAATACCGAACTCAAATTTGCTTTTAACTGTGATGACTGCATGGGGTTCGACACCATGGCCTGTGTGGAGGCATGTAAGACAGGGGCATTGGTATATTCCGAAAAATACGTCACCGCTAAAGTGTAAATACATCGATTAATGATTGTAGCAATACATCAGCCGCAATATTTGCCGTGGATCGGTTACTTTGATAAGCTCGACCGTGCCGATGTATTCGTGCTGTTGGATAACGTCCAGTACAAAAAAAATGAGTGGCAGAACCGAAATCGTATCAGGACTTCACAGGGCTGGCAGTGGATTACCGTTCCTGTCTTGTACCATTATCCTGAGAAGATCGATGCCGTAAAGATAAATAATACAACAGACTGGCGAAGAAAACACTTGAATGCACTGGTTTACAATTATTCAAAAGCCCCATTTTTCAAAGAACACCGGTTGTTTTTCGAAGAAACATTCTCCCGCCACTGGGAAAACCTGGTAGAAATCAATGTGCATATCATTCAGTATTTAAACAGGGCATTGGGGGTCAATAAAGAAATTGTGCTGGCTTCCCGCCTTGCGCTGCGCGAAGAACCAACCGAGCGGCTTGTCGACATCTGTAAACATGTCCAGGCCGATACGTATCTATCAGGTAAAGATGGCGCAAAATACATGAATTCCGATACTTTTGCTCAAGCAAACATACTGGTCACATTCCAGGACTTTCATCATCCCGCATACTCCCAGCTCCATGAGCCATTTGAACCATTTATGTCAATTGTCGATCTTTTATTTAATCATGGCCGCAGCAGCCTGGAAATCATAAGGAGTCAGAATAGACGATGAACGTATTGGCCATTGGTGCTCATCCTGACGATATTGAATTTGGCTGCGGTGGTTCATTAATCCAGTATGGCAGAAAAGGGCACTCGGTATTTTTACTCATCGTGACAGAGGGTGAATCGGGAGGGATAGGCAACGTTCGAAGGATGGAACAATTGAACGCCTCAAAAATACTCAGGGCAAAAGAAGTCTTTTTCAGTAATTATCCTGATACACGGATTCCGGTTGATAAAGTACTCATTTCTAAGATAGAGGAGACACTGCGCAGTGTCAAACCCGAATTAATATTTGTAACTTATCCGGATGACACCCACCAGGATCATAGAAATCTTGCAATGGCTGCGGTATCAGCAACGCGCTATGTTCAAAACGTGCTTTTTTATGAAGGGCCTACCACACAAAACTTTACTCCCAATGTATTTGTTGATATTGGCGCCGTATTGAATGAAAAACTATCAGCCCTGAGCGCTCATGCATCTCAGGTGCTCAAAACAAACATCGAGGGGCTTTCAATTATTGAGATAGCAAAGGCTGCTGCAACTTTTCGCGGTATTCAAGGCAGGGTGAGGTATGCCGAAGGTTTTGTATCAGAGCGCCTCTTCCTCACCATCTAGCGAGGCAAAGCCTCAGACCGATAAGAAGCAAGACTTCTGACTTCATGTTTCGTGCATCTAAAACTTGACTCATTTGTGAAGATACACCGCAGATAAAATTTTTAATGATACCACATTCAAGACCTACTATCGACGAAACTGATATTCTGGCCGTTTCAAGCGTCCTCCACTCCGGAAACATTGCACAGGGCAGTGCGGTCGAAAAATTTGAACAGGAACTTGCCGGTTATCTTGGCGTGAAGGGTGGTGTTGCAACCTCTTCAGGCACTGCAGCCCTCCACCTCGCGTTGCTGGCGCTTGATATTATCGGCAAAGATACAGTTGCCCTGCCCAGTTATGTGTGCACGGCAGTCCTGAATGCCGTTCATTACGTAAGAGCCTTACCTCTTTTGATTGATACTCATCCAGATACGTTCAATATGGATGTTGAAGATTTAAAAAGGAAATTGAGACCGCAGGTCAAAGCCATTATTGTACCGCACTCATTTGGTCTTGCCGCAGATTTGGAAGAAATCATGGCACTGGGTATTCCCGTGATTGAAGATTGTGCCCAATCTATCGGCGCTACATACAAAAACAAGATGGCAGGGTCGTTCGGCAACATTTCCATTTTTTCCTTTTATGCCACCAAGATGCTTACTACCGGCGAGGGAGGTATGGTTGTATCAGACTCAGAAGAATTTTTGGGGAAGATAAGGGACTTAAGGGATTATGACAACAGGGAAAACTACGTTACACGATACAATTATAAAATGACGGATTTCCAAGCCTCTCTGGGACTTTCACAACTAAAAAAATTAAATCACTTTATTGAAATACGCAGAAGCATTGCCCAGAAGTACAATAATGAATTTGAAAATCTCTGCTCTTTGCCTGTCAACTACGGCAATGACAGTAAACACATATATTATCGCTATACCATTAAGTTGCGCCGTGATGTAGAAAGCTTCTTGAAATTATCGAAAGAGAAAGGTATAAATTGTGAAAGGCCTGTATGTAAACCACTGCATCGGTATCTGAATTTATCAGGTTTCCCCAATACGGATCGTGTGTGGGAAAAGGCCGTATCTATTCCAATCTATCCGACACTTACAGAAAAAAACATAAATATCATTATTGAATTTGTCAAAAATACGGTAGCGGAATTGTAACATTAATAATTTAGAAAGTTTCAAAAATTCTAAATTCCAGAAGCATCAAGGAAGAACTTATGGAAACCAAACAGATAATCCGTATTTATTCATTCATTATCTTCCCCCTCCTAGTCTTTCTCCTTATTCCAGGTGTGCAAAAAAGTTTTCAGTCCAACCACTTTCTCTGGCTTTATATCCTTATATTTTCTTATATAATTGCAAACGTCGCCACGCCCGTTGTAAGGGCAATTGCAGCTCGTTTCAATGTAGTTGACAAACCAGGCGGGCGCAAGATCCATTCTAACGCCACACCGCTTATGGGGGGGGCGGCGATTTATACTGCATTTGCTATTACCATTATCCACAACGACGTGTATTCACTGGAATTAAAGGGTGTCGCCATCGGTGCAACAATCGTTTTTATTATGGGACTTATTGACGATATAAAATCACTGCCTGCAACTTTAAAGCTAGCCGTTCAGATTATAGCCACATTTATCATGATCCGATGTGGCGTAGTTGCAGATTTCTTGCCAAATACCTGGTGGGGATATTTGTTTGAAAT
>JACRII010000084.1 GCA_016235875.1 Planctomycetota bacterium | reverse complement strand
GTAGTCAGAAAAATATTATCAACGGGCTTAAGCAGGGATCGGGAAATTGAAGTAGTAGGAACGGCGGCAGACCCCTTTATTGCCAGAGATAAAATCATAAATCTAAGACCCGATGTAATAACCCTGGACGTTGAAATGCCCAGAATGGACGGTATCTCCTTCCTCCAGAGATTAATGACATATTTTCCATTGCCCGTTATTATGGTCAGTTCATTGACACAATCCGGCTGCGAAACTACGTTAAAGGCTTTAGAGGTCGGAGCGCTGGATTTTGTCACAAAACCCTCGTTGGACGTATCGCACACGCTTGAAGAGATCGTTACGGAGTTGGCGGATAAGATAAAAGAATCTGCTAACGTTAAAGTTAAAAAGAGGGAATATTTTAAAAGTGCAGATACCGTACAACCGCGTACAAGTCATGCATTAATCAACAGTACGCATAAGATTGTCGCAATAGGAGCATCCACAGGGGGAACTGAAGCGCTTAAGGAGGTATTGATACAAATGCCGCCAAATGCGCCGGGAATCCTGATTGTTCAGCACATGCCCCAATTATTTACAAAATCATTTGCCGAACGGTTAAATTCTCTTTGTGCCGTCGAAGTGAGAGAGGCAAAGGACGGCGACAGCATTATTCCCGGTCTGGTGCTGATTGCTCCGGGAAATTATCATATGGAGTTACGAAGAAATGGCGCCCGGTATTATGTAACAACGAATCAGGAGATGCCTGTCCGTCGCCACAGGCCGTCCGTTGAAGTGATGTTCGAATCAGTTGCAAAATATGCAGGTTCTAATGCCGTTGGCGTAATCATGACCGGCATGGGTGATGACGGCGCAGGCGGGCTCTTGAAGATGAAAGAATCGGGCGCAAAAACGATAGCACAGAACGAGGAAAGCTGTGTAGTATTTGGTATGCCAAAGGAGGCAATAAAATTAGGCGCGGCAGAAACGGTTGTACCGCTCAATAAGATCACGCCTACAATACTATCTTTGTTGAACTAAGCTGTAAATTTCACAGATATTTCCTTTGATTTTATTTTTTATTTAATCACTAAATTGTTTTATTAAACATTTTATAAGGAGGCTGAAAACATGGCAATGCAATGGAACGAAAATCTGTCTGTAGGTGTAGATGTAATTGACAACCAGCACAAAGGAATCATTAGCAGAATAAACAATCTGTTAAATGCAATGTCACAGGGCAAAGGAAAGGATGAGGTAGGTAAAGTACTAACATTTTTAGCAGATTATGTGGTAAAGCATTTCACCGCTGAAGAGGGCTTGATGAAGAAATATAACTTCAGTGGTTATTCGGAACAGCAAGCAGAACATGCTAAATTTATAAAAGACTTTTCTCTGTTAAAAAATGAATTTGAAACACGGGGTGTTACTTCGACTTTAGTGTTACAAACCCAGCGGCAGCTATGCGATTGGTTGACAAATCATATTACAAATAAGGATAAACAAATCGGTGTGTTCATAAAAAAATGTGCGTAGTTTTTGCATGAATAGTGTTCTCATGAATATTATCCTCGTTCCCATGTTCTGCATGGGAACGAGAGATTAATTTGTATTTTGAATCATTCATTCGAATTGCTAAATCTTCTTTGCAATAGTATACAGAAAATGTTTTGCCAGTCCGGGATCAGTTGCAAAATGGACATGAGTGTAGGAACCTAATACATGGCCGGCAAAAATGCCGTCCGCTTTTGATTTCTTATCGTCGCACTTAGAAATTGCGTAAGCATACGGCGTACCTTCAGGCACGTGCAGCGACGACCAATGAAATTCATGACCTTTGAACGTCGCCCCTTTTTTGCATAAGATATTATCATGCAATGCTTGAACGGTAATGTATCCTAAACCCTGTCTCTTGTTCTCCATCCGGGTTGTTCCCTTCAGAATTCCGCACATCTCGTGTGTCTTGTTTTTAAAATCAACCATGTGTTCAAGCAGGTACATCATCCCCCCGCATTCACCATAGATAACCACGCCATTTTTATGCGCTTTTCGTATAGACTCCTTCATGGTGGTGTTTGAAGCAAGCAGGTTAGCATACAGTTCAGGAAAACCTCCGCCAATGTACAATCCATCAATATCCGCCGGCAGGTATTTATCATACAAAGGACTAAAATAAGTAAGCTCTATACCGTACAACTCCAGCAGGTCAAGGTTGTCCTGGTAATAAAAATTAAATGCCTCATCGACTGCGACGGCAATCCTGAAATCAAACCGTTCGTTTATTCCACTAAATACCGTTTTTTTATATGATGGAAGATTATCCGATGTGGATGCAATGCTGATGAGTTGATCAATATCCACCGTAGAAGACAACAAATTACCGATTTTTTGATAGGTAGATTTTGAAAATTCTTGCTCTACTGATGGCACTAATCCCAAATGACGCTCCGGGAGCGCTATATCTTCACGGAACGGCAAATACCCTAAAACAGGAATACCACAGTTTCCTTCGATTGATTGTTTAATGGAATTATAGTGTCGCTCGCTCTTAACTCGATTAAGGATTATCCCTTGAATTTTTACATCTCTATCAAAATTTTTATATCCCAATACCACAGCGCCTGCGCTGCGCGACATGCCCTTTGCGTCCATTACCAATATCGCAGGCACATTTAATATCTTGGCGAGGTGCGCTGTACTCCCCAGTTCACTTCCGTCCAGGCAGCCGTCATAGAGTCCCATTACTCCCTCGATTACTGCTATATTTGAATCTGTCAGGGCATGTTCGTACAATTCCAGGCACACGTCCCTGCTCATGAGCCATGTATCAAGATTACGCGAAGGTTTTTGTGTAATTGCCGTGTGATGTGAGGGATCTATATAATCAGGTCCTGCCTTAAACCCTTGTACTTTGTAACCCTTTTCTTTCAATGCGGACATCAGACCAAGGGTAATGGTTGTTTTACCCACGCCGCTGTGTGTGCCTGCTATCAGCAATCCTGGATATTGAGATGAAGTATGTTTCATAACTATTTTATAGAAGCATGTATGGATAATTCAATCGTATAGACGCTTACAAAAATATTTTGACACTTTTAGCAAATATTTACGATTTACGAATTACGATTTGAGATTTAAAAAAATCGTAATTCGTAAATCTAAAATCGTAAATTCTCATCAAGAAACTCTTCCGACTCGTTCGGGTTAAGTTTAGGGTTTTGGATTATATATTATCCCGCAAGAATGGTCAAGAATTTCACATGAAAATACCAATGTGAAACGCTGAAAAGTTGTCAATGTAAGGGCATTAGTCCGATGTAGGGGCAATTCATGAATTGCCCCTACACTATTCAATAACCTTTTTTGTTAACATAATCAAGCACCGCTATTTAAAAACTATAGCTCATACTAAAAAGAACGTTGAAATCCAGTTCCTGGTGTTCCCCACCCAGTGCCTGAAATACGGGCACTGGGACGGACAGCGTTGTCTTTAACTGCTCTGTTACGTGAGAAGAAATACCAGGTGCGAAAAAGATGGTTGTT
>JACRII010000083.1 GCA_016235875.1 Planctomycetota bacterium | reverse complement strand
GCGGTGAAGATAAGACAAGTGCCGTGTGGCAGGCGGCGGGTGAAGTTTTACTTGTCACTCGTCATTCGACACACGTCCCTATTTCTAAAAACCTACACAAACTTGTCCTCATAAAAATGGGGAAAAGAAGTTATTACAGGGTAATACTATAAGGTAACCATGAAAATACTGCTTGTAGACGACAACGGCGAAAATAGAGAGATTTTAAGACTTATCATTGAAAAAAACGGCAACGAAGTTATTGAGGCGGAAGACGGGCAGGATGGGTTAAACAAGGCGCTGGAACACAAGCCCGATCTGATAATTTCAGACATCCTTATGCCCAATATGGACGGCTTCCAGTTTCTCAAGAACATGAAAAGTAATGAATTTCTAAAATCTATTTCTTTTATTTTCTATTCAGCCGTTTACACGGGTAGTAAAGATAAAGAACTGGCTTGTTCGCAAGGAGCCCTCGCATTTTTTGAAAAACCGAAAGATCCGGAAAAACTATGGAGGGAGATAAGAAATACGCTTGAAAGCGCAAAAACTAAAGAAATAGACGCGAAGAAAATACCTTTTGCAGACGATGAGACATTTCTCAGTAATTACAGTCATATTGTAACCGCAAAACTCGAAGAAAAGGTAAAAGAACTCGAAAACGAAATCGCCAACCGCAAATTGAGGGAATCCCGCCAACTCGCCCAGTTTACCCTTACCACTGTTTTAACCGAATCTGCCACGCTTGCAGAGGCTGCGCCAAAAATCCTCCAGACCATTTGCCACGGTTTCGAATGGGAATATGGAGAGCTCTGGTGTGTGGACCCGGATTCACACTGTTTGCGACTGAAAGATATCTGGCATGAGCATATAACGGAATTGTATGAATTTAAAAGTGTAAGCAAATCGTATACATTTTCAAAAGGAATAGGCTTGCCGGGCAGGGTCTGGGAAAGCGGTCAGCCGGTATGGATAACGGATGTCGTTAACGATAAAAATTTCCCCCGTGTGGCACTTGCCCAAAAACCCGGTATACACGGAGCTATGGCATTTCCGATCGCAACAAGAGACGAGGTAATGGGCGTAATGGATTTTTTTACCAGGGATGTCCGGCAGCCCGACAAGGAAGTTTTTGCTATTATGGCTGATATTGGCAGGCGTGTAGGCGCCTTCATAAATCGCAGAGTGGCGGAAGAACTGTTGCGGAAAAGCGAGCGGAAGCACAGGACGCTTCTGGAACACCTTCCTCAAAAGATATTTCAGAAGGATAAAAATTCAGTTTATGTATCCTGCAATGAGCATTATGCGCGTGATTTGAGGATCTCACCGGATGAGATAGCGGGAAAAACAGATTATGATTTTTATCCAAAGGAATTGGCCGATAAATACCGGGCAGATGATAAAAGAATTATGGAATCAGGGCAAACAGAAGAACTTGAGGAGAGATATATCAGGGATGGACAGGAATTTATTGTACAAACAGCCAAAACCCCCATAAAGGATGATGAAGGCAATGTGACCGGTATTTTAGGCATTTTCTGGGACATAACCGAACGGAAGAACATGGAAAAAACCAGGACAAGACTGGCTGCAATCCTGGAGACGACAACCGACTTTGTTGGAACAGCCAGCAGGGACGGACATTTGTTCTACGTTAACAAAGCAGGACGAACTATGCTGGGAATAGCCGATGATGAAGATATTTCAAACCTGAAAATTTCAGATATTCATCCTGCCCTGACGAATGTTTTGACTCAAGAGGAGGCAATATCATTCGCAATAAAAAACGGCGTCTGGTCCGGAGAGATCGCACTTCTCGGTCGTAATGGACGCGAAATTCCTGTTTCTCAGGTAATCATTGCTCATAAAAGCACCGCTGGAGACGTGGAGTACCTTTCTACCATAGGGCGCGATATTTCGGAACGCAAACGTTTTGAAAATCGAATTATATATCTTGCAGACCGTGACCCCCTTACAGAGCTTTTTAATCGTCGCTTTTTTCAGGAAGAACTGGAGAGATGGCTTGTACAATCGCGAAGATACGGCATATACGGGGCGATATTGTTCCTCGACCTTGATAATTTTAAATATGTCAATGATTCGCTCGGCCATCATGTAGGCGACAAATTACTCAAGTTCATTGGCAGCTTCCTCAGGAAACGATTGCGCAATACCGATACCCTGGCAAGGCTGGGGGGAGACGAATTCGCCATTATCCTGCCTTATGTCACTGCAAGCCAGGCGGAAATCACTGCAAAGCAATTAATGGAAATGATAGAATGCCACGACTTCACAGAAGAGGGGCAACCTGTCAGCATTACCTTCAGCGCCGGCATCGCTCTGTTCCCGGCTCATGGTAATACGGTGGAAGAACTTCTTACCAATGCCGATCTTGCCATGTACCGCGCAAAGGAAAAGGGACGCAACCTTGCCTGTGTTTATACACCTGAGCAAAAATCACAAATCGAATCACGGCTTCTGTGGGAAAAACGCATTCGCGCCGCCCTGAAACAAGACCAATTCGCCTTGTATTTGCAGCCTATCCTGGACTTGCAGCAAAACTGTATCGTCGGGCATGAAGCGTTATTACGAATGATGGATACGGACGGGAAGGAGATTTTACCGTCAAACTTCCTTGAAATTGCGGAACGATTTGGACTTATTCATGATATAGACCGATGGGTGGTGCATAAGGCGATGTCTATCATTCAAAAGTTACAGCATGAGGGCAAGCCCGCATATCTCGAAGTCAATCTTTCCGGCAGGTCTCTTTCAGATATCGAATTACTATCCACGATAAACGAAGAGCTGTCAGCAACAAAGATCGACCCCAAAAACCTCACCTTTGAGATTACAGAATCCTCATTGGTCGAAAATATGGCTACTGCGCAGCATTTTATTGCTACCCTGAAGGACTGCGGATGTAATTTTGCGCTGGACGATTTTGGCATCGGTTTTTCATCGTTCAATTACCTGAAGTATTTACCTGTGGATTATCTAAAAATAGACGGCAGCTTCATACAGAATCTGCCCAATAACAAGGTCGACCAGCACCTGGTCAAGGCAATTGTAGAGGTAGCGCGTGGATTGGGGAAAAAGACGATTGCAGAGTTTGTCAGCGATAAGGAAGCAGTTCGTCTGCTGCATGAATTTGGTGTAAACTATGCGCAGGGTTATTACATCGGCAAACCGCGTTCTGTATCGGAAATATAAATTTTAACGTATCAGGTATTTCCTAGCGCAGCGCATCCGCAACCTAAAATAGTCGAAAACAAGCTCGGGTGGCGAGTTGCAGGTGACGGGTGACGTTTTTTCTCGCCACTCGTCATTCGACACACGTCACTATTTCGTTCGACTGAGCTCACGACGAAGTCTAAAAACTTACACAAATTCAAAAACATTATTCAAAAAAAAGATTAAAATGAAGAATAAATTCTTTCTGTTTACCCTTTCGGTTTTATTGATTCTTTTTATATCAACTGGCTGCACAAAGATTGAACGGAAAGGGCCTATAAAAATAAGTATAAATTTGTGGTCCGGTTATGCGTATGCATTCATCGCACAGGAAAAGGGGATTTTCAGCAAAAATAATGTGGAAGTTGAACTGATATTTAAAAATCTTATTAGTGAATCCGCTAAATTATTTAAAGACTGCGGTGTCGATGGTTTTTTTGATGTCTTTACGGATGTGGTTGTTATCAATTCTGAAGGAATCCCCACTAAAGTTGTATATATAACTGACTATTCTTCCTCCGGAGACGTGATTATCGGAAGACCTGAATTAAATTCAATTTCCGACCTTAAAGGCAAAAGATTATGCTTTGAAGGCGTAAATTCGTTTTCTCATCTTTTTGTTTTAAGGGCATTAAAAAAGGCTGGAATAGACGAGACGGAAGTACAGTTTGAAAATTTACCTGCGATGGAGGTACTCAATGCCCTGGAAAGTGGAAAAATAGATGCAGGGCATACATGGGAGCCAATAAAGACACAGGCAATAAAAAAGGGATATAAGGTGCTTATCACTGCCGGAGATATCCCAGGTGTAATAATAGACGTACTGGCATTCCATGAAAAGATCGTAGAAGAAAGACCTGATGATATACAGGGTATAGTAAAATCCCTAATAGAGGCACGGGATTTTATTTTTTCAAATAGAAAAGAAGCTATAGAGATTATGGCAAGGGCAGAAGGGATGGCAACCGAAGAAATGGAAAGCGGCATTAACGGGGTTCATTTACTTGACCTCGATGAAAACGTAGAAGCCATGAAGGTGTCAAGCAAAGAGACTTCCTTATATCGTTCATTTGACGCAATAACGGATTTTTATATTACCAGCGGTCAGATATCTCAAAAACAGGATGTGAGCAAAATTATTGAACCGCGCTTTGCTGAGAATATAAAACTTTTACGAACAACTCCAGCGGAAAATTATAACAAATGAAATTTGCAACAAAACTAACATTCATCGTAACCGGCATCGTATTGGTTGTGGGATTTGCAGCGTCCTATTTTGTTTACATAGCGAATGCCAACGTCCTGAAAAACCAGATTATCAGCAGGTATAAGGAACAATCAATTAATACAATAGACAAACTGGACAGGATGTTATTTGCAAGGGTTGCTGATATAAAGGTACTGGCAAAGTCACCTGTATTTACTCACAAATGTTTTACCGGAAAAGATATTACAAAGCAGTTTATTGAATTCAGAAATAGTTATAAGACATACTTATCATTATCGTTTTTTGACATGAACAGAATCAGTTTGGCAGACACGTATGGATTGGATATCGGTAAACAACAACGTTTGAGTCCTTGCTGGGAGGAAATTTTAAAGGATAAAGATTTTGCCATGTGTATTTATGTAGATGAAACATTGCAGGTCCCGATAATTTGTTTTATGCACGTTGTTAAAAATCCAGAAGGTCGAAAAATCGGAGTCATTAACGCAAAAATGCCAATAAATAAATTAAATGATATCCTCGGCGAATTAAATCCCGATGCGCATAATCAGCATATACAGTTTGACCTTGTGAATAGCGATGGTTTGTTGGTGTATTCCAATTATAACAGAAAAGGAGTATTGAAAGATAAACTTGCGGACTTGGAGGTTGTTAATAATTACCTTGCAGGAAAGGAATATTGTTTTGTTTCTCAATATGCGGGAGAAAAGTCTTTTTACGTAGTTACCCCTGAATGTGGTTTTCTTGATTTTAAAGGGAATAATTGGGTGTTGATAGTGCGTATTCCGCTGAAAATTGCATTAAAACCCGCCGTTGAATTAAGAAATAAGATGACGGTAATTGCGTCAACATTCGGAATATTTCTTATCCCAATTTTAATGGTTTTTGCAAGATTGATGACGAAACCGATTGTCAGTCTCAGGGATGCCGCTCTTGAAATTGGGAAAGGGAATTTTGGTGTAAAATTAGAAACCACATCGAAGGATGAAGTAGGTCAACTGTATGCCTGCTTTAATACAATGACGGCAGGGTTAAAAGAAAGCCAGGATCGCCTGATGAATTACAGCAAGGAACTTGAGGCAAGAGTCTCTGAGCGCACTGGAGAAATATATCTGCTTCAATCATTGGCCATTGTAGTTAGCGCATCCGGGAACTTGCATGATGCGCTGGTTGTTGCAATGCAAAAGATATGCAACTATACAGGCTGGATTTATGGAGAGGCGTGGGTGCCCAATCAGGATGGCACACGTCTGGAACGCGATAATGCATTCTACAGTAGTATTGAGGGTCTGGAAAAATTCAGTGGGTATTCTTGCGGGCTTACCTTCACTCCTGGCAGTGGACTTCCCGGTCGCTCATGGGCAGAAAAACAGCCTGTCTGGATAAAGGACGTAACACAGGATCCGCATTATCTGCGTGCGACAATTGCCAGCGAAGTCGGTTTGAAGACGGGAATCGGCTTTCCTGTTATCGCCGACGGCGAGGTGGTCTCTGTTTTCGTATTTTACAGTTTAAAGGCAGAAGAAAGGAACGATCATCTCGCAAAGCTCATTTTAAGCATGTTGTCACAAATAGGTTCGATTATCAGGCGCATACAGGCTGAAGATGCGCGGAAAAAGCTCTGGGAACAACTCTACCGTTCTCAGAACCTGGCCTCTATTGGAAAGCTTGCCGGCGGTGTCGCTCATAACTTTAATAACCTCCTCACCGTAATCATGGGCTATGCAAGCCTGTTGAATAAGGAACTGGAGGAGAAGAATAAATTAAAGGATTATGTGCAAAAAATATTGAAGTCATCAGAGACGGCAGCCAGTTTAACCCAGGACCTCCTTGCGTTCAGCAGAAAACAGCCCATCAGCGCAAAGCCGGTCAATGTCAATGAAATCATCAAACAGTCAGAGTCCCTCCTGTCGAGGCTCATCAGGGAAGATATTGCACTTAAGACGATACTTACCCGGGAAGATACCACCGTCATGGCCGACGTTGGCCAGATAGAGCAGGTGTTAATGAACCTTGCGACCAACGCGCGGGATGCCATGCCAAACGGGGGTAATTTGGCAATACACACGGATATAATGGAAATGGACGATGCCTTTATACGTTCCTACGGGTATGGAAGCGCCGGGATATATGTCCATATATTGGTTACCGATACAGGTGTTGGTATGGATGAAAATACAAGGATGAGGGTGTTTGAACCGTTCTTTACGACGAAGGAGGTGGGGAAGGGGACGGGACTTGGTCTTGCAAGTGTGTATGGAATAGTCAAACAGCATGGCGGCTATATCAATGCCGAGAGTGAACCGGCCAAAGGGGCTACATTCAACATATACCTGCCACTTATCAAATTAGAGGCTGAGAAAGGAAGAGGAGAGTCTCATACCGTTCTCTCAAGAGGGGGTACCGAGACGGTGCTTCTGGCAGAGGATGAGCCAGAGGTCAGGGAGTTAATCAAAATGGTATTTGAGCACGCCGGATACACGGTGATTGAGGCGGTTGACGGGGAAGATGCCCTGAATAAGTTCAGCGAAAACAAAGACGACATAGATATTCTCGTACTTGATGTAATAATGCCGAGGAAAAATGGCAAAGAAGTGTATGAGGCAATAAAGAAAATGAAACCCCGCATGAAAGTGCTTTTTATGAGTGGATATAGTGACGACATCATCCGCAAAAGGGACTTCCTCGACAAGGGATTAGACTGTATTTTAAAGCCGTCTTCTCCTGACGATCTCCTAGAAAAGGTGAGGAAAATACTGGATAAGCCTGGAACGTAAATTTTAGACAATGTCCCCCGTTGACATATCGTATACCCATTGGAGATCTGCAGGGTTGTATTCAAAGAGTTCTTCTTTCTTAAAAAAGATACCAATCTCTTTTTCCGCGGATGCAGGAGAGTCAGAGCCATGTATCAGGTTAAAACGGTTGCTGACGGCGTAATCGCCGCGAATGGTCCCTGGTTCAGCCTTTGAGCCAAAGGTAACACCCATCATTTTCCGGGCGATTTCTACGGCGTTTTTACCTTTTAGCACCATGACGATTACGGGTGCGGAGGTTGTGTATCTGACCAGGGGTTCGAAGAAGTCCTTGCCTTCATGCACGCCGTAGTGTTTTCTCGCTAAGGTCTCTGAAATCTGGATCATTTTTAGTCCTATTATCTGGAACCCCTTTTCTTCAAATCGAGAGATAATCTTTCCCATCAAACGGCGTTGAACGGCATCTGGTTTTAAAATAAGTAAAGTTTTTTCCATAAAATTTTATTCCTCTTTTTTAAGTTTCCTGACATAGAGTTCCCTTGCCATGAGAAGGAACTTATGATAATCGGAAGATTTATAATCGGGAAACGTCCAGGGGAAGGATTCGTATCTTCCACCACGATAATTAAGGGTCACTTCTGCATATATTCCATCACGCAAATAAATACGATGGGAAAAATCCTTGGTAGAGGCAAGGACTAATCTGCTTTCATTCATATAACCGGGATCAATATTGATGGGGCGCTTTACGGAGTATTTTTTTGAAGTGGTTATAGATTCTTCTATATGATTGGTCTGTACTTTAATAGAAGCAAGCTCATCGGGCATAATCAGTTTTTCAAAGCTATAAAATTGCCTTAAAATGCCTTTCCCCATTTCCTCGTTATAATAATCGGTAAAGGTAAAGGGTAGTACATCACTTCGAAGGTCTATCAAACCGAAATATTTTTCCAGGGTCTTGTCGATCTGTTCAAGAAGTTCAGGAATACTTGTCAGTACGCCAGCAATTAAGTTTACCGGTTTTGGTTTAGAAATTTGACCCATGATCCAGGATTATTTGAGTGGTTCAACCGTCCTCGGTTGAACCGAAATGTTTTGGTTCAGGCTTGCAGCCTGAACCAGCACAGAAGAGAAAACAATGATAATGGTTCAGCCACGAATTTACACGAATATCATGGCTTCGATAACATTTCAAACAGGTTTTTAATCTTCGACATAACTTCTTCGGGTGGAGTCAGGAAAGTCTCGCCGCTTTTCCTTAATTTTATCTCAAGTTCTTTTGTTTCCGTAAATTTTTTACCGATGATAATTTTTATGGGAATTCCAATCAGGTCGGCATCCTTGAATTTTACGCCGGGTCTCTGGTCTCTGTCGTCCAGCAGGACGTCAATGCCTTCATTATTGGTGAGGTCGTCATAGATGGAATTTGCCATTTTCATGCTATTGGTATCGTTGACGTTGACGGGAATTATAATGACCTGGTATGGAGTTATTGAAAGCGGCCATATAATACCATGCTCGTCATGCGATCTTTCGATAAGGGATGCTATGATACGGTTGACTCCAATCCCATAACATCCCATGATTAAGGATTTTTCTTTGCCGTTGGCGTCTAGAAACCTGGCTTTCAGTGCGTCACTGTATTTCGTCCCCAGTTTGAAGACGTGTCCAACTTCAATGCCTTGTGAAACGTCAAGTTCGTGGTTACATTTCGGACATGTATCGCCCCTCGTTACGTAACGGATATTGGCAATCTGGTCAATCTTGAAGTCCCTTTCGGGATTCACATTTAATAAATGGGCGTCCGATTTATTGGCGCCAGTGGCAAAATTGCGAAGTATGGATACGGCCTGATCGGCAATGATTTTTATCTTCAACCCTACGGGACCGGCAAATCCCACATGCGCACCTGTGACGTGTTCTATGGTATTATGGTCTGCAAGTGCAACGGTTTCCTGACCAAGAACCTTGGTCAATTTGGTCTCATTGACTTCGTGGTCACCGCGCAGGAGGACGGCTACGGGTTGTCCTCCCGATATATAAATCATCGTTTTTACCATCTGGCGTGGATCTACCTTCAAAAACTCACTGACTTCCTGAATGGTATGTTTGTTGGGCGTATGGACTTCTTTCATCGTTTGAAGAGTTATGGGGTTTTCCCGGGGGATCGGAGCTGTTTCGGCCCGTTCACGGTTGGCGCTGTAACCGCATTTCAAGCACCGGATCAGGATATCTTCACCCACAGGGCTTGGAACCATAAATTCATGAGAAACGTCGCCACCCATAGCGCCTGAATCCGCCTCGACTACGATGTAGTCAAGACCGCATCGGTCGAATATGCGGCAGTAGGCGTCGTACATTAATTTATAGCTCTTGTTAAGCCCGTCATAATCCACGTCAAAGCTATAGGCGTCTTTCATGATAAATTCCTTGCTGCGCAGAACGCCGAACCGGGGTCTTGTCTCATCCCGGAATTTAGTTTGAATCTGGTAGAGGGTGATCGGGAATTGCCGGTAGGAATTCATCTCATTTCTTACGATATCCGTTATGATTTCTTCGTGGGTAGGGCCTAATGCGGTGGTTTTGCCATGCCTGTCTTCAAAGGTGATCAGGTCGTCTCCAAATACCGACAAACGTCCGCTCTCTTCCAGGAGGTCCAGCGGTTGGAGTGCGGGGAGGAATACTTCGACAGCCCCCGCCCGATTCATTTCTTCACGCACAATGGCAATGACCTTATTCAAGGCCAGTGTTCCGAGCGGCAAATAGGCGTAAGCGCCGGACGTGATTCTCCGAATGAGACCGGCGCGTATCATGAGTTTGTGACTATCGATTTCTGCCTCTGACGGACTTTCCTTCAGTGTGGGGATCAGCGTTTGTGACCATTTCATCTGTCGTATATTCCTTAAAAGAATTACATGTGTATAATTTGAATGTTAATAATGAAAGACATTATAATTTTTTATCATGTGCTTTCAAGGATTAAAATCATTTGAAGTATTTCATACCTCTTTTTGAATCTAAAGTTCGTAATAGTTTACCCGAAAATAAATATTTGACATGCTGAATTTTTTATTTATAATAATTTGCTCGTTGTTTTTTCATGAGACTCATCAGGAAAATGTCCTTGTGATATGGTTGGTTTAAAGGATTTTTTCTTTCATAAAAAGTGTATCGTAATTCCATGTTAAATTGAGTAATAAATATTTTGTTCCATTTTTAGTATGGGGTTGATTTGATTCATTGATGGAGGTGAAAGAGTTGGTAAGAAGAACGATCTTAACGGGTTTGATCATTGGCGTATGCGGGATAATGACCTATGTGTTTGCTGATGAGCCGCCGCCCAAGCAGGAAAAAGAGAAGAGTGAATTGGCCAAACTCATGAGTGGCATAGATAAAAGCTATAAGGCAGTCGAAGAAATTTCGGGTTATTATAAGTACAGCGACAATGATTGGAAGGTAATAGCCGAATCGAGTGAGAACATTGCAAAGCTAACGAAGACAGTCATCAGTAAATTTTCTCGTCCTGACGACCAAAAATACCAGGACCTTAATAAGACAATGTTGACAGAGGCCGAGAAAATGTATGAAATTGTTAGCCATAAGGGTGAACAGGGTGCGTTGGAAGATGCCCAATGGCAGGTGAGAAGATTGAGGCAGACATGCGCCTTGTGTCACAAGCATCTAGGGATTACTATTTATCCTCAACTGTATCCTGGCAAAAAAGAGGAATTACATCCTGGTCAGGCGGAGATTCCTGCACCGAAAGAAACAAATATTCCAAAAGATTGGTAACAGATGTTTTGCGGGGGATGTTGGAATTTGCCGATTGCAAAAAATTGATTTCTTTGAAATTTTCGGTACAATTATCCAGAAAATTTTTACTTGACTCAATTTGCTTTCAATGATATATTGTCCAACTCTGTCTCTTGAAGACTGCTTCGTTTAATGTGTTGTTTTAAAAATATCTACAAGGCGTCAATTTAATATTGCAGGGTTGCCTTGTTAATAATAGGTTAGATTATGGCATACGGTTCTATGCTAGCGATTTTTTGGTATGAAGGGAGGTGAAGTGAAAGGTCTAAGGTTTGGGGGCGGATTTGAAAATTTCAGAGATACTAATTTTAAGAATTGGTGCCCTCTCTACATTAATAAGTGGGTTAACGCTTAGGAATACTTGTTGCATAGAAATTCAATACTTGTAGAAATAGTCATGTAGATTATTACGTAATTTTAAAAAAGGAAAGTGAGGAGGGGAAGAAAATGAGCCTAAGAAAGGGTATTATCGCAGGGACAATTACATTGTTCATTGCAGCAGTGAGTTCGGTAAGTTATGGACAGGCAAGTCAGGGCGAATTATGCAAAAAAATGTGGGATAATTTCCAGGGAATGAGGGCAATGACGGGGCTTTCAGCAGCTAGTGACGAACAATTTGGAAAATTTGCAGGTTTTGCGAAGTCAATCATTGCAGACACCAATACATCAACAGAGAAATTTGCATCTGATAAAAATTACAAAGTTTTGAATGGCGAAGTTCTCTATCATTCAGGTGAGATTGATAAGGCGGCTGGAAGCAAGGATCTGGAAGAAATTCAGGTTCAGTTTAGAAGACTTACCATTGCCTGCAGGAATTGTCATAAGATTTATAAGTCGGAGTTAAAGCTCGTTCCGTAATATAATAAATATCCTACATAAACATAAAATGAGGGGAGGTTGAATTATGAAAATGTTTCGTTTATCATACATATTGCCAGTTATTGCTGGTTTGGGGTTATCTTTAGGGAGTTCTGCTTGGGCTTTAACACATCACGAACCAGGTGATACCACGAAGAGCCCATATACCATTTTTGCTGGTCTTGGTTTTGCCGTGCAGGAGAGCTGTTATTACTGCCACGGAAATGGTGGCAAAGGTACTGCTAAGGGACATGAATATGGTGTACCCGATTTTACTGACGCTACTTTCCAATCGTCAAAAACAGACGAACAGCTGGTAAAGCACATCAATGCAGGCAAGGGGAAATGCCCTGGATACCAGGGAAAGATGTCACCTGAGATGATCGAGAAGATGGTGGAGATTGTCAGAAATTTTGGATCAAAGTAGTTTGATGTCGGGTTGTATTAGTAATCTTAATCCATCCAATTGAAAACAAAAGGGCATGTGAAGTGTAAATTTCATATGCCCTTTTTTTATATATGCAGTCGACTCTGCTGAGTCGGGTGTCTTGAATCGGCATATGAAATGTGATAGTTTCATATGCCTTTTTTGTTCGTGTAAAATTTAAGATTTATATTATTTCGGTGTGAAAAACATGCTGCATTTGTTGTAAGGCAAATCGATGTTCAATCTTTGTAAGCGCTGCAACACAATTTTTGGGTATCGTGACCTTATATCCTCTCATATAAGCTTCCGCTGTGGTATATAAAATACAAATATTAGTTACAACGCCGGTAAGTATCAGGTGGGTTATGTCTAATTTTTTTAGTAATTTGTCCAGAGAGGTTTTATAAAAACAGGAATAATAGGTTTTTGATATCACATAATCTTCTTTATGAGGTTTGAGTTGTTTGATAACGTCTGCACCTGCCGTTCCTTTTACCGCATGTCTGGGCCATAACTTAAATTCAGGGTCATTATCTTTGTGTGCGTCACAGCAATAAATAATGGGGATTTGTGCCTTTCTCGCCTTGTCTATTTCTTTCCTAATGGGCTGAATTATTGCTCTTGCTGCGGGTACTTCAAGAGTGGCACCTTTATTGACAAAGTCATTCAACATGTCGGTAACAAGAAGGGCGTACGATTCATTATCGGACTTCTTTGATTTTTTCATAATTTCAATCCAATTTTAAATGCAACCGAACTTATTAAATTGCAAACCGGGTAAAATCCTCCGCAAATATAATGACACCATTATAAATATTTTTAAGCTTTTTTAACAAGTCTTTATTATTTTCCTTTATACTCGTATCACATACGGGATAAAAGTGTGACAGGATTAATCTTTCGCATTGTGATTCACTAGCAATTCTGGCACACAGTTGTGGGGTAAGATGTCCTTCGACCTTTTGATCGTCCGGAAAAGAACATTCAAGAACCAGTGTATTAACTTTCCTGGCCAGACGGATGATGCCGGCACAATAGTCTGTATCGCCGGAGTATGTCAATGTTTTACCGTCACGAGATTCTATTCGAAAGCCAATACTATTCATTGAATGCAGTAACGGTTCTACAATAATTTTCCAACCATCATAGGTAAGTTTCCCTCTGTCAATTTCTTTGAAATGGAGATCAAAGGTCTTGGGTTTTATCACTTCTCCAAATGTTGATAACAAACCTTCATGAAATGCTGTTAGACCAGTCGGGCCTGTGATATACAGCGGCCTGGTTCTTTTAGGTTCATTATATCGCATCGCAAAGAGGATTGAAACGAGGTCAAGAGAGTGGTCTGGGTGAAAATGGGAATAGTATATGTGATCGATATCCAAATAAGTAACACCAGCAAGGAATAGTTGTCTCAATGAACCTGGACCCGTATCGAAAACGAGGTGTTTGTCTTTTATCTTTACCAGGGTGCATGGATATGCCCTTGTTTTCGAAGGAATTCCCGTGCCCGAACCAATAATCGTTAGTTCCATTTTTTATAATTTCATTCCAATTTCTGCCCCATCGGCTATTGCCTCAAGCGCTGTACGGCCTTCCACCGCATCGCCAACCGTATAAACTTCTGGAACAAAGCCTTTGATGGATTCTGCAAGTGTATTATTGGATTGATGGAGCGTAGGAATGACGATATTGTCAAAACCTTCCAGTTTTTGGTCTGCCTCCCTTCGACGACTGACGACTATGTAATTGTGTCCGATTTCCACTACCTTTGTGTTGAGGTGTAATTGAGCTCCCATCTTCTTGAGTCGTTCACAAACATGATAACGAGGGTGAGCAACCAACTCTAGTCCGAGAACGCGCCGCATCTCTATAAGGGTAATCTTCTTGCCTCTGGAGGCAAGGAAGTCTGCAAGTTCACAGCCTTCCGGGCCTCCTCCAACGATTGCTATATTATTTCCAAGTGAGTTTGCAGAGGAAAAGGCTTTCTTGACGTTGAGTACACGGTTATTTTGTGCGCCGTTGATTTCAACAAGGACGTGTTTTGCCCCATGTGCAAGGATAACCACATCGGCGGCGAACTGTTTGATTGATTCTGCCGTTGCTTCTTTGTTGAGATGTACCGGGGTATTTGTCTTTTTAACCTGGTTAATCAAATAATCGAGGAACTTCCGCATAGGCTCTTTTCTCGGCGCCATAGAGGCGTAACGAAAACTTCCTCCAAGCTGAGAATCCTTTTCCCATAAAGTAACGTTGTGCCCGCGGCTCGATAATAAGTGGGCGGCTGACAATCCTGCCGGACCACCCCCAACCACCAATATTTTCCTGGGCTTGCTGGTCTTTTGTAAGTGGGAAACACCTTCTTTCCCAATATAAGGGTTGACCGTGCACACAAGCTTTTTATCAGAAATACTCTCGATACATCGGTTACAGCTCAAACAGGTTCTTATGTCATCGAGTCGGCCTTCTTTTATCTTGTTGGGAAAGTCTGGATCGGCAATTAATGTGCGACCCAGCACAATAAGGTCGGCCTTATTCTCTTGCAGGACATTTTCTGCCATAGCAGGATTGATAATCCTACCCACCGTCAAAATAGGTATCTTTACGACAGACTTGATACCCGCCGCAAGATGAATAAAGCAGCCTTCTTCTAAATAATAGCACGGTATGTTAAAAAATGCGGATGCATAATTGCATGCGGAAACGTGAATAGCACTGGCGCCGGCCTTTTCAAGTATCCTGGCGATTTCTTTGCTTTCCTCCAATTTGAGTCCCATGTCGGTATACTCGTCTGCACTGATACGGCAGATTACCGGATAATCTCCGGGAACGAGTTTTCTGATGCCTTCGACAATTTCCCTGGCAAATCGTGAGCGTCGGATTGTATCGCCACCATAGTCATCTGTTCGTGCATTAGATTCCGGTGAAAAGAACTGATTGACCAGATAACCGTGCGCCATGTGGATTTCAACGCCGTCGAATCCAGCCTTTACAGCACGGTTAGCACCTTCGGTAAATTTGTTGACTGTGGCCTTGATTCCTTCGACAGTTAATTCTGTGGGCATTTCTTTCGTTAGAGGGCTTGGAATGGCAGAAGCGGATACGGTTTTTGTACCGGTAAAATAAGGCAACGCCTCCTTTCCTGCATGGCTCAATTGCAGGACAATCTTCCCGCCCACTGCATGAATACCGTCCGTTAGTTTTTTAAAGCCGGGGATGAATTTATCATCATGTATGCATAACATACCGTCGTTAACCCTGCCAACGGGATCAACGCTGGTATTTTCAACGGTGATATAGCCTACACCGCCCAGGGCACGTTCTTTGTAATAGGCGATAATTTCGTCTGTGACATAACCCTCTTTATCGCACAAATGGGTTTCCATAGGTGACATTACCATGCGATTCTTTATATCGAGAGAACCTATCTTAAATGGGCTGAAAAGCTTAGTGAACGAAGTCATTGATTATAAAACCTCCTAGATCCAGACAAACCAGAATAAAATTTTAGATTTACGATTTTGGATTTGAGATTTAAAATCGTAATTCGCAAATCGTAATTTTCAATTTCTTGCTAAAACTGAGAAAAAATAAGATTATGGAGCAAGGCTAATGTTGGTCTACACTTTTTGAAGCACGATGTTCTTTTGATGTCTTTTTACTGGATTATAGAGTGTATCCCGTTCCACGGGTTCACGTCCAGCCTCTTTGATGAGCTTAATAATTTCGTGGACAGACAGTGCCTCCGGCGTTTCGGCGCCCGCAGCGTGGGTGATTTTTTCTTCTTTTACCGTGCCGTCAATATCGTCTACCCCAAAACTGAGGGAAATCTGGGACAGCTTGATTCCCAGCATGATCCAGAATGCCTTGATATGGTCAAAGTTGTCGAGCATCAACCGGCTGATTGAAATAACCTTCAGATCCAGCATAGCGGTAGTACCGGAACGGTTTGATAGATCGGTATTTTTGGGATGGAAAGCCAGCGGGATGAAAGACATAAACCCGCCTGTTTCATCCTGAAGTTCTCTCAACTTGATGAGATGGTTTATTCTGTCTTCGGGAGTTTCCACATGACCGTACAGCATCGTTGCATTGCTGTGTAATCCCAGATTATGAGCCTCACGCATTACCTGAAGCCATCCTTCACCGCTGAGTTTTTCCGGACACAGTTGCTCGCGGATTTTTGGCGCAAAAACCTCAGCGCCGCCGCCGGGCAAAGAACCAAGACCGGCCTCTTTGAGTGTTTTTAACGTTTGACGTACGGGAAGTTTTGCTATTTGAGACAGGTGCTCGATTTCGACTGCGGTAAATGCCTGGATATGCACGTCAGGGCAGCATTCGTGAATTTCGCCGATCATCTTTACATAAAAATCGAACGGAAGGTCTGGATGCAGCCCGCCTACGATATGGAGTTCCGTTGCGCCTTCTTCTACAGCAGCCACAGCCTTTTCCATGATGTCTTCCATCTCCATGGCGTACGAACCTGCCTCTTCCTTGTCTCTGCTAAAGGCGCAGAATTTACACCGGTTCTTGCAAATATTGGAATAGTTGATGTGCCGGTTGGTAATATAGTATGCCTTATTGCCGTTCTTTCTTTCACGGACGATATTCGCTATATGTCCAATGTGGAGGATATCATTTGACCTGAAAAGTCGTACGCCATCATCAAAGCTCAGCCTCTCACCTTGTTTGGCCTTTTTAAGGATATCATATATAGAAGATGTTCTTAATAGGTTTTCCATTTTTACTAAATATATGTAAGAATTTTGGACGCAGGTGAACGCAGATAAACATGGATTTATTATAAATTAGATTGCTTCGCTACCATTCACAACGACATGTGTGGCATTTTGTCATTGCGAGGAGTGAAACGACGAAGCAATCTCCAACTATGAAATTTCTGAACATAAATGCAGGGGTTTAAAATCTTAAACCCCTACTGTATTGTGAAAATCCGTGTCCTAATTTAGATCAATTTTTTAGAAAATATCAGAATTTGACGTCAAAATCAAGGAATATGTCCCATCACTTAAACACCATGGATTCATTAATTGGCGCTAAAACACCCCTCACCCAGACCCTCTCCCACAAGGGGCGAGGGTACTTTCCCTCCCTTGACTTCGTCGTGAGCTCAGTCGAACGATGGGAGGGATTAAGGGAGGGTGATGCGGATTCGTATCAATTGAACATCCTTTTAATGATTTTTTATGTCTTCAGGAAGATGTATCTTGCAATAAATGCCGCGGAGACCAGGTAGAATGCCCAGTGTATCTGACGCGCCTTGCCGCTGACGAGTTTTAATATGGAATACGAAATGAACCCAAAGGACAGGCCTTCTGTGATACTCATGGAAAAAGGCATGATTGCCAGGGTGAGAAATGAGGGGAGTGCCTCAGTGGGATCCTCCCACTTTATTTTCCGTACGTTAAAAATCATCATGCTTCCCACAACAATCAGGGCTGGAGCAATGACGGGATAGAGATAGTTTCCCTGAGGAGTTTGATAACCACCGCCAATCATCTTTATCAGGGGATAGAATAATAACGATAAAAGGAGAAGGCAGGCCGTAAAAATATTTGATAAACCAGTTCTCCCGCCTGCCTGAATACCTGCCGAACTTTCAATGTAACTGGTGATAGTTGAAGTTCCTAAGAGTGCTCCTGTCACTGTGCCGAGTGCATCTGAGAGCAGGATTTGTTTTACGCGGGGAATTTTGCCGTTTTTGTAAAATCCTCCTTGTTCACCAATTCCCACGACAGTACCAATGGTATCAAAGACATCCAGGAAGAGTAACACAAATATAACAGAGATAAACCCTGGTTCTGTAAAAATTTTAACAGGGTCGCATTTTAACATCGTTGGATTGATTGAGGGAGGCATGCTGATAATACCATAATACTTGACTGTGCCTAAAGGGATTCCAACGAGCGCTGTTGCGATAATCCCGTATAAAATAGCGCCCCGTATTTTTACGGCAATCATTACTCCCATAGCCATCACACCAAACAAGGAAAGCCATACTTCGGGGTACTTGGGGTTTCCTAATCCAACCAGCGAGCCTGGCGTGTCAACGATTATGCCGCCGTATTCAAATCCTACCAGTGCGATTAAAAGTCCAATTCCCACGGCGATCGCATTTTTTAATGAGTCAGGAATTATGGATGTAATTAATTCGCGCAACCCAAAGAATGACAATATGACGAACAATGTGCCTGATATGAGATTTGCTCCCAGTGCCACCTGCCAGGGATAACCCATGCCGCCAGCCACAATAGGGCCACACACGGTAAAGGCAAAATAAAAATTATGTCCCATAGCCGGTCCTAATGCAATGGGGTAATTGGCAAGGAAGGCCATCAAGATGCACGCTATGGCGCTTGCAATGCACGTGGCCACCATGACCGACCCAAAATCCATTCCGCAACTGGAAAGCACGGCAGGCTGGACAAAGATGATGTACGACATCGTCAGGAAGGTGGTTGTGCCCGCCACTGCTTCTGTGGTAATGCGGGTGTTGTTTTCCTTTAGTTTAAAGATTTTTTCAAGCATCATGAGTTTGTAGGCAGTCTGCCGTCAGCGCGTAGCATCAGCAGTAATATACGGATGAAGTTTTCATTCTTTTATTCTGGTTTCTGAAGTCTGACTTCTTGCTTCTGATTTATTTTTACCTTATTCCAGACGGCATCCATTTCTTCTAAGGTACATTTTTCAATGTCCTTTCCCATAGCCGCAAGTTCCATCTCTACCTTTTTGAAACGGTCGACAAACTTATAGATGGTTTTGTGGAGGACGTTCTCCGTATCCAGCTTTAGGAAGCGAGAGAGATTGACAATCGAAAACAAGAGGTCTCCAACCTCCTCTTCAATATTTTCGGGTTTATTTTCCTGGATTGCCTCTTTGACCTCTGCCAGTTCTTCATCTACCTTGGCAATCACGCCAGTAATATCCGGCCAGTCGAAACCTACTTTGGCCACCTTCTTCTGTAGTTTCTGCGCCTTCTGGAGGGCGGGGAGATGTTTGGGCAGGCCGTCCACAATGAACTTCCGTTCTTCATTTCCTTTTTCCTGTTTCTTGATCTGCTCCCATTGATGGATTACATCTTCAGGTGTGGCTGCTGTAGCGTCCCCAAAGACGTGGGGATGACGCCGCGTCATTTTATCAAGGCAGAGAGCCATCACGCCTTCGATATCAAACTCTTTCTTTTCCTTTGCAATCTGGCAGTGAAAGATGATGTGAAAGAAAAGGTCTGCCAGTTCTTCTTTGAGTTTATCGGGATTTCCTGAGTCTATGGCGTCTATGACCTCGTAAGCCTCTTCTACGAGATGAGGTTTTAAGGACGCATGGCTTTGTTCCTTATCCCACGGGCATCCGTCCTTACTGCGTAACTTCCGCATCAGTTCAACCAAATCGTGAAATAGTGAAGTTGATTTATCTTCAGATGTAGTCATAAGTAATTTACCGATATTTAAAATTTAATAACAGTTTTCCATAACTTTTTTGCCATAAGAACACTGAATGTTTGGAGGTCAGAGGTTGGAGGCTAGAGGCTTCCATCTCTCTTCTTTCCTCTGATTGAATTCATAAGTCCATTTAGCTTTCTCTCTATATCTTCTCCCCGTATCCTTATTTCTTTTGATTCATCCTCTGAAAATATCTTTTTCCGGCGAAAGATTTCGTTAAGTGTAATAGTTTCGTAAAGGGATCCTTGCGCAATACTGAGGTATTGAAGAAATTCTTTCTTGTATTGACGTCCTTTTCCTTCAGCAATATTTTGGGCGATTGATGCCACAGCACCTTCCAATTGAGAAACTAGACGTAAATGTTTATTGAAAGGAATTTTCTCAAGTAATTCCAAGACATAAGCTGTTAAGTTAACCGACACCTGCCAAACATCTAGTTTCTCAAATGGGAATATGAATTTACTTTCTTCCACCTCTAACCTCTTTACCTCCAACCTAAGTTAACATATCTCTATTTCGTACAACTCTGTTATTTCGTGGGGGGACTTCTAGGTTGCGAACATTATTTATGCCAGAGAATTCTAGCAATTATTTTTATTGAAGTCAAACACGTTGATGATAAACAATCGTCTATTCCTTAAATAATCGTGTTTATCTTGCCGTGCTTCGTTACGCTCACGCATGGCTAACGCTCTACTCAGTACGTGATTAGTTAGATTGAAAATAACGGTTGAAATACTATTTCAAATACCTTATACTTCGGTCAAATTGCGAACATAATTAACTGAGTAAATTGTAAATTTAATGCATAATATTTCTAATTTTAGGTTTACTTAGATAAAAATTGTTAAAATCTTATTTAAAAGGAATATACGAGGTTTCCAGTCGTGGAGATGCCAGAGAAGAAAGCTTCTATTCTGTCCTTGAAGGTTTTTTGCAGAAATATGCCGAATTAACCAACAAGAAAAGCATCCACATAACTACCCTGCCCAAAAAGACGGATGCAGGCAATCCCGATTTCAGAATATGGGACGGTAATCAACATATCGTTGGCTATATAGAAGCAAAAACACCAACTACCGAATATTTAGATCAGATAGAAACCACAGATCAGCTAAAACGTTACTTAAAGACATTTCCTAATCTGATACTAACCAACTTCGTTGAATTCAGGCTCTATCGCAACGGCGATCTAATTGACAAAGTCCGTATCGGCAGGCCGTTTGTCATGCATATGCTTAAAACAGTTCCTCCGGTTGAGAACGAACCAGATTTCTTTAAACTGCTTGAAAAATTCTTTTCCTTCTCACTGCCAAAATTCTACGATGCCGAATCCCTTGCAATGGTTTTAGCAGATAAGACACGTTTTCTAAGGGACGAAGTAATTACCCAGGAATTGCGGGAAGAAGAGGAAGGAAAAAGAAAAAGCATTACTGGATTTTACGAGGCATTTAAACAATACCTCATAAGTAATCTTTCGAAAGAAGATTTTGCCGACCTGTATTCACAAACTATCACCTATGGACTCTTTGCCTCAAGGATTCGGGCAAAGGGCATCTTTAACAGAGAGCTTGCGCATAAAAACATACCGCACACGATTGGAATTTTAAGGGACATTTTCAGATTTATTTCGCTTGAAGAACTTCCACGGCAGATGGAGTGGATCATTGACGATATCGCAGAGGTGCTGGCGGTTACCGATGTAAAAAATATCCTTCATCAATACTTTCATAAAGGCAAGGGAGAAGACCCTGTTATTCATTTCTATGAAACTTTTCTTGCTGAATATGACCCTAAAACAAGAGAACGCAGGGGAGTTTATTACACCCCTGAACCTGTTGTTTCTTATATTGTGCGTTCTCTACATGCTATTCTGAAAGAACGCTTTGACAGAAACGACGGTTTTGCAAACGAATCGGTTACGGTACTTGACCCGGCGGCAGGTACATTGACCTTTTTAGCCGAAGCCTCGAAACTTGCTCTGGAAGAATTTACTTCCAAATATGGAGAAGGTGGCAGGGCACGGTTTATCAAGGAACATATCCTCAAGAATTTCTATGCCTTCGAGCTGATGATGTCACCTTATGCAATTGGTCATTTAAAGATGTCTTTTCTTTTGGAAGAACTTGGCTATCGCTTAAATGATGATGACAGGTTTAAACTCTATCTGACTAACACCCTTGAAATGAAAGAACCTGACGAAAGCAAATATCTTGGGCCAGGTTGGATATCAATTTCAGAAGAATCTCACCTGGCTGGCAAAGTAAAAAGGGAACAACCAATTTTAGTTATTCTTGGTAACCCGCCATATGCAGGACATTCTTCTAACATCGGCGATTGGATATCTAGGGAAATTAAGGTTTACTATCAGGTTGACGGAAAACCCCTAGGAGAAAAAAATCCAAAGTGGTTGCAGGATGACTATGTAAAATTTATTCGTTTTGCCCAATGGAAGATTGACCGGGCAGGCGAAGGAGTTCTTGGATTTATTACAAACCACAGTTACCTTGATAATCCAACCTTCAGAGGTATGAGACAATCCTTGATGAATAGTTTTGATGAAATTTATATCCTTGACCTGCACGGCAACAGCCTCAAAAAGGAAAAATGCCCTGACGGCTCAAAAGACGAAAATGTCTTTGATATTCAACAAGGAGTGGCAATTGCCCTTTTTGTTAAAAGGAAGGATAAAAAGGACGGTTGTAAGGTTTATCATTCAGAAATCTGGGGATTGAGAGAACAAAAATACCGTTGGCTCTTGAAGAATGATATTAACACCACCAAATGGAAAAGGTTATTTCCAAAATCAGAATTTTATCTCTTTATTCCCAGAGATGAAAGGCTTTTGAAGGAGTACGAAAGTTATCCAAAGATAACAGATATCTTTATCCAAAATAGCGTGGGAATTGTTACGGCAAGGGATAACTTTGTAATAAACACCGATAAAGAAAAGCTCAAACAGCGTGTGAGAATGTTTGCTGATGAGAAAATACCGGATGGCCACGTTCGACAAACCTTCAATTTAAAAGATAAATCAAACTGGAAATTAAGGGCTGCTCGTGAAAAGGTAGGAAAAGATGGAAATTGGCAGGACTCAATAAAACAGATTTTGTATAGGCCGTTTGATATTAAATGGATTTTTTACCACGATGCAGTTGTTGAACGCTCTCGTAAAGAAGTCATGCAACATATGATGAAGGATAATTTGGGATTAATAACAGCAAGAAGCAATAAGTCGTCTGAAATGAATCACTTCTTTTGTACCGATAAAATTATGGAAACAAAGTGTGGTGAATCAACAGTGCAATCATATCTTTTTCCTCTTTACGTTTACCCAGAAAAAAGTAACCCAGGGAAACAATCTTCAGTTCGTAATTTGATGCTTTTTGAGCCAAAGGCGGATTATGAAGTAAAAAAGCCTAATCTGTCTTCTACAATAATTGAGCAATTAACGGAGAATTATAAGAAATCATCTACCCCTGAACAAATCTTCTTTTATATCTACGCTGTACTCTATTCGAATATCTATCGCACAAAATATGCAGAATTCCTGAAGATTGATTTCCCCAGAATACCTTTTCCGAAAGACTACAAATTGTTCATCAAAATGAATGATTATGGGAAAAGGCTCGTTGATTTGCACCTGCTGAAATCAACGGAGATTACCCCATCCATAGCCAAATTTCAGGGCAAAGGTGACAACAAGGTCGAGAAATTAAGATATGAATCTGCAAGATTGTTTATCAATGAAAACCAATATTTTGAAGGCATAGAACCAGAAGTATTTGAGTACCAAATTGGAGGTTATCAGGTATGTGAAAAATGGCTGAAAGACAGGAAGGAGAGAAAATTATCGCTTGATGATATAAAACATTATTGCAACATCGTTACAGCCATTAAAAAGACCATTGAGATTCAGAAAGGAATAGACGATATTTATCCAAAAGTAGAAGATGATACAAGAATGGTATTGTCTAAATAGAGATAGATAAAAAATGACGACAAATAAGTGGCACAACGTAGGTCGTGCAGCGCACCTGCAAGGTAGAATGTGCCGTTCGCCAAAGTTGTGCATTTCCTAAAAAAGGAGATTATCCTCCCCGAATTCAATGAAAAAATGCAATAGATGAATTTCTTTCTGTATGCTTGACATAGTAAGATGACAAAACCATTGACGAACTGATTAAAGATATTTATTCTTTTAAATGGAAGTAAATAGTTACCGATAGTAAATCACAGAAAATTTTTTGGATTGTTTTAGAAGGGAAAATATTATGGGATTTCCAGAACATAGACTACGCCGATTACGTAAGAACGAAAATATGAGAAGAATGGTCAGAGAAACACAATTGTCCATAGATGACCTGATTATGCCCCTCTTTGTCCGTCCGGGAAAAGGTATTAAACAGCCGATACCCTCTATGCCGGGGAATTACCAGATGTCCGTTGATAAGCTGGTTGAAGAGGTAAAGATCCTGGAAGGGCTTGGAATACCCGGTATCATCCTCTTCGGTATTCCCGATAAGAAGGACGAAATGGGTTCCGATGCCTATTCGGATGAAGGGATAATTCAAAAGGCCATTATTGCCATTAAAAAAGAAGCAAAGAATATCCTAGTGATTACGGACGTCTGTATGTGTGAATATACCAGCCACGGACACTGCGGATTTGTCAGAAGAGACGACAAGACAGGTCACTTTGATGTGGATAATGACATGACCCTGGAACTCCTGGTAAAAGAGTCCGTTTCCCATGTGAAGGCAGGTGCAGATATTGTTGCACCCAGTGATATGATGGACGGCCGTGTAGGGGCAATCCGTGATGGACTTGATGAAAATGGCTTTGAACATATCCCAATCATGGCGTACTCTGCAAAATATTCGTCTGGTTTCTATGGGCCATTCCGTGAGGCCGCCGAGTCTACACCAGGGTTCGGGGATCGCTCCTCCTACCAGATGGACCCGCACAATGCTAATGAAGCGTTGCGTGAGGTGACGCTGGATATAGAAGAGGGGGCTGATATCGTGATGGTAAAACCGGCGTTGGCCTATCTCGATATTATCAGGATGATAAAGGATACATTCAATCATCCTGTCGCGGCCTATAACGTAAGCGGTGAATTTTCAGTCGTGAAGGCAGCGGCGGAAAAGGGGTGGATTGACGAGAAGCGCGTGGCACTGGAAATTTTGACCGGCATCAAACGCGCCGGCGCAGATATGATCCTTACATACTGGGCAAAGGACGCCGCACAATGGTTAAAGAAATAAGTTCAGCCACGAAAGAACGAATACATCAAAATTAGGCCTTCGGCAACTTTTCGCCATCAAGACACCAAGTCACGAAAAAATATTTCGTATTAATTTTATCTCGGAGGTTAATCAGTAAAATTTTATGAAAGAAAAAAGAAGACCGGATAGGTTAGATTTAGAGGCTATTAGAAACCAGATACTGGATTTTGCGTGTACCAAACATGATTTTAAGCTGGAGTCCGAGGACTTCCCATTCGATGGGAATTGGAATAGTGCGTTTCTTGTGAAATTTAGGGATAATTCCGGGGAAGAAAGGCTGTATTGCGAGGCGCCGCTGGGTGAGCATTTTGTCAGGTTTGGGCTGGATTTAGAGATTGATGAACGAGCCTGGCTACGTGAACACGAGAATATCTTCCGTGAGGCGTCAGGATACGACGTGGCAATTTACCCATCCCTCACGAAAGAGGGTGGGAAGCGGCATTGCCGGTTGTCCGTACGGGCATGGATTCCCAATTTTGGGCAGCGTATCTTTGGCCTGACTCTCTCCAACCTCATGGATTGTAAAAAAGCAATTTTGTTGATGCTTTCAAAGGGATAGTTTTTTCATAATTAATTTGATCAGAAAAATAAATTGCTCCCTTCTAAAAAGTAATTCCCAATATTATCTGGCGTGGCTACGACACAACCCAGTTAACCTTCTCTTTATCCCATTGCAAAATGGGGGATGAAGTAAGGCGAACTTAAGTTCGCTTTACAGCGTAGTGTAAAAACTTGTTAAAACGTGTCCTCATGAAAATGGGGAAAAGAAGTTTTTACAATGTGGTAATCTAACGAAACCCCATACTTTTGTCATTTCGACCAAAGGGAGAAATCTGTAAACCTTGTAATTTCAGTGGTCAAAAGATTTCTCGAATAAACACTAAAAACAAAAATTATTTTTAAAAAATTTCGTGGTTTATCTTCAGGAACTTTGCTAAAATTTGATGTAATATTTATTGGTAAATAGTAATGATTACACAATTATTGTTTGAATTTTAAAGGTAAAATTTATGAAAATTGCGGTTTCAGGTAAGGGTGGTGTTGGGAAAACGACCTTTGTGGCTACACTCGCAAAGGTTTTTGCGGAGAACGGGAAAAAGGTTATTGCGATAGACGCAGACCCTGTATCTAATCTGGCAGTGACGATGGGTATTAAAAATGTAACGGAGATAGTGCCAATCAGCCAGATGAAGGATTTAATAAAGGAGCGTACGGGCGCTTCGGATGAATACGGGAAATTTTTTTCGCTTAATCCCACAGTTTCTGATTTACCTGAAAAACTTTCACTGGAACACGAAGGAATGAAGCTTATGGTATTGGGCGCTATAAAACGCGGGGGCGGGGGGTGTGCGTGTCCTGAAAGCGCTTTTTTAAGGGCGCTGTTGAGTCACCTTATCGTGCAAAGAGACGAGGTAGTGATTGTTGACATGGAGGCAGGGGTTGAGCATCTCGGCCGCGCCACAGTAAGGTCAGTGAATGCGTTAATTGTAATTGTTGAGCCAGGTTCAAAAAGTATCCAAACGGCCTTTCAGGTCAAAAAGCTGGCTGACGATATAGGGCTCAAATCGATTTTTGCCGTGGGTAACAAAGTGGACTCCGACAGCCATCGGTCATTGATAGAAAAGGGATTGAATGGCATCCCGGTTTTAGGGTATATTTCGTATAACGATAAAGTCCTTGAGTCGGATATTGTAGGACGGGCTGCCTTCGCTGAAAATAGTCAGTTGTTGACAGAAGTAAGACGCATAAAAAGCCGGTTGGAAGATTGTATAAAAATCAAGTAAAAGTTTGTATTTTCCCTTGATTTCAATCCATTAAAATTTATAATGATTTGTTCTAACTCCCCTCAAATGGGGACGGATATTTAGTGTGACTGCATGGTTAATGCCATCGGTCGACTGGTATCAGAAAAAGTTTAGGAGAATATTATGGAAGAAAAACAAAAAACAGTAGATCAAGTAATGCTTGATCGAATGAAAGAAATCAAAGTAGAAACTATGTATGATAGATACGAGGCGCAGCTTCCACAGTGTGGATATGGCAGTCTTGCGTTATGCTGCCGCCATTGTAATTATGGTCCTTGCAATATCGATCCATTCGGGAAAGGACCGAAAAAAGGCGTTTGCGGCGCAGATGCTAATACCTTTGCAGCCAGACACTATCTGCGTATGAGTGGTGCAGGCACTGCATGCCACTCCGACCATGCACGCGCTGCGGCTCATCTATTGGTGGCTACAGCACGGGGCGAAGCTCCGGGTTATAGGATAAAAGACGTAGAGAAACTCATGATGGTTGCTGAGTGTTTCGGGATAAAGACGAAAGACCGAAAGGTTAATGAAATTGCTGAGGAAGTCGGGGAGATGGCGCTGATGGAATTTGGGAAGCCTTACGGCACCTTGTTGTTTCTCAAGAGGGCGCCGGAGGCACGGCAGAAGATATGGGAAAAATTAGGTATTGCCCCAAGGGCCATAGATCGCGAAGTTACAGAGAGTATGCACCGAACGGGGATGGGCGGCGACCAGGACTATCGAAATCTCACCAAACAAGCTATGCGGGTGTCATTGGCAGATGGTTGGGGTGGTTGTATGATAGCAACCGAATTGCAAGACATTATGTTTGGTACTCCAAAACCTGTACAGGGAAGATCAAGCCTTGGCGTTATAAAGAAAGATTATGTGAATCTTGTGGTTCATGGGCATGAACCACAGCTTGCCGAGTCTATAGTTCTTGCCGCAAGCGATCCGGAAGTTGAAAAGGCGGCAAAGGCAGTTGGGGCAAAAGGTGTTGTTATAGCCGGTCTTTGCTGCACCGCCAATGAACTTCTTGTGAGACACGGAATACCAATGGCTGGTCACATGACCATGCAGGAAGGTGCCATATCAACAGGTGCTGTTGAGTTGATGGTTGTCGATATACAGTGCGTAATGCAGGCGCTTGCTGAAACTGCAAAGCATTTTCACACCAAAATTGTTACGACACTATCAAAGGCAAAGATTACTGGTGCAGAGCATGTGGAGTTCGAAGATGAACATGCCCTTGAAGCGGCAAAGAAGATTATCATGATGGCCATAGAAAACTATAAAAACCGCGATAACAATAAGGTGTTTATCCCCAGCGCTGCGGAGCCTAATCTTATCGCTGGTTTTAGCCATGAAACGATTAAATATATGCTGGGTGGCAGGTATCGCGCAAGCTACCGTCCTTTAAATGACAATATCATAAACGGAAGAATTCGGGGAGTTGTTGGAATTGCCGGTTGCACGAGTCCGCGGGTTGCAGCGGGTGAAGAATCATATGTAAGTATGGTAAAAGAACTCATAGCAAATGACTTTTTGGTTGTGGCGACTGGTTGCGCAGCTGGACAGTGTGCATCTGGCGGTTTGATGCTTCCTGAGTTGAAAGATGCGTGTGGCAAGGGTCTTAAGGAGGTTTGTGAGGCCGTTGGCATCCCGCCTGTTTTGCATTCAGGCGCCTGTGTCGATAATAGTCGTATTCTTATTGCCGTGTCTGAGATGGCAAAAGAAGGTGGTTTGGGAAATGATATAAGTGATTTACCGGTTGCCGGGGCGTGTCTGGAATGGATGAGTGAAAAGGCAATTGCTATCGGGCAATATTTCGTAGCATCTGGTATTTATGTAGTCTTTGGTATGAATTCACCCGTAGCGGGTGCTCCTGATATGCAAAGGTTGCTGACCAAAGAGATGGAAGACCTGGTCGGCGCCAGGTGGGATTTTGAACGCGATCTCAAAAAGGTAGGCAAGATGTTAATGGATCACATAGAAAAGAAAAGAGACGCGCTTGGCATAAACGTAGCGAAGGAGAGAAAGCTTTACGACATGGCTGAAAGAAGGGCGCTGGAAAGGGAATGTAAACCTGTTCCGGAAGGACATCATTAACAAAAAGATCTAAAGGGGTAATTTTTTATGTCGAAGATTATCTGTTCCGCCGCCATTCGCGGCGCTTATCAAATTGTAGATAAGGCTGATAAAAAGCTTTCAGAAACAATTGCGCAGAAAGGGCGTGATTGTAAGGTCGAATTCCCCAATACAGCCTATTATTTGCCCATCATTTACTCAATGACAGGCATTCCGGTAAAAACTTTGGAGGATTGTGTCCATGTGTTAGGCCTGGCAAGAAGCATGTTGCCTCCGCTGCCTGCCGAACACCACTGGGTTCCATACCTGGGGCACACGTTGGATGCGGGCATGGCAACGCTTTTTGCAGAAGAGATTTATGAAGTCTGTAAATATCTTATTGGACCTCATCCCGTAGATGGGATATGGTTGGGCGCTGCTGATGATATTATTATGCGTGAACGCGGTATTGAATTTGTGGACGGCACGGCGCCTGGTTTTGCTGCTATTGTGGGATGTGCGCCTGATGCAGACACAGCCGTTAAGATTGCCAGAGAACTCCAGCAAAAGAACCTGTATGTGTTTATTCAATCCGACAACCTGGGTGTGTCTTTTGCTGAGCAGTTGGCTGAAAAAGGGGTACAGATGGGTTGGGATACCCGGCTTGTGCCTTTTGGTAAGGAAACCTCTGCTGCCGTGTATTCTCTGGGTTTTGCCAATAGGGCAGCCCTTTCCTTTGGAAACGTGCCGCCTGGCGATTTCAGGAGAAATCTCCTCTATAATAAGAACCGTATCTTTGCCTTTGTTCTGGCATTAGGTACGAGAGTTACCGACGAGCAGTATGCGAATGCTGCCGGTGCGATAAATTATGGTTTCCCGACGATCACCAATATTGATATTCCCGAAATATTACCTACTGGGGTTTGCACGTACGAGCACGTGGTTTCCAGGGTACCGGTCGACAAGATCGTTGATAAGTGTGTCGAAGTACGCGGCCTAAAGATTTCGATTCATAAGTTGGATATCCCGGTAGCTTATGGTCCTGCCTTTGAGGGTGAACGTATCCGAAGAGAGGACATGCAAATTGAAATCGGAGGTCCTGGTGTACCAGCCTTTGAGTATGTCTGCACAAAAGAAGGCCATGAGGTCGAAGACGGTAAAATACAGGTTATAGGTCCTGATTTGGACGAAATCAAGCCAGGTCCCGGTGTGTCTTTAGGCATAATGGTAGAAGTATATGGTCGAAAGATGCAGCCAGATTTTGAACCCATTTTTGAACGGCAGATGCATCGATTCCTGGGTGAGGCTCAGGGATTATTTCATATGGGACAGAGGGACATGATTCGCCATCGTATCAGTAAGGAAGCCTTTAAAGCAGGTTTCAGGATCAAACACATAGGGAGTATCATTCATGCCAAATTCCATGGTGAATTTGGCGCCATTTTAGACAAGGTTCAAGTGACCCTGTACACAAAAAAGGAAGATGTGGAAAATCTCTTGAAAGACGTGCGCGCCGCCTATACAGAGCGTGATGCACGATTAAAAGGTATGACAGATGATTCGGTAAATTTGTTTTATAGCTGTACGCTCTGTCAGAGTTTTGCGCCCACCCACATTTGTGTTGTTACCCCTGAGCGTTCTGGTTTATGCGGTTCAGTTAGCTGGCTTGACGGAAAGGCGGGTTATGAGATTAATCCCACAGGACCAAACCAGCCGATCGAAAGAGGAAAGGTTGTTAATGATAATCTGGGGCAGTGGGAAGGCACAAATTCATTTATATTCAATGGTTCGAACAGGGCGCTTGAGAAGGTGAGTTTGTATAGCATCATGACAGACCCGATGACAAGTTGCGGGTGTTTTGAGTGTATTTCAGCCATGTTGCCTATGACCAATGGGATCATGGTGGTAGACCGAGACTTTACCGAAATGACACCGTGCGGTATGAAGTTCTCCACCCTGGCTGGCACAGTTGGCGGTGGATTACAAACCCCCGGTTTTATGGGTCACAGCAAGTTCTATCTGAGCAGCAGAAAATTTATCTCTGCGGATGGAGGTCTTGCGCGTGTTGTGTGGATGCCTAAGGCATTGAAGGAAGAGTTGGGTGAAATGCTGGTTAAAACCGCCGAAAGTCTGCGTCTGGAAGATTTTCTCAACAAGATAGCCGATGAAACTGTAGCACAGACCGAAGAAGAGGTTCTGACATATATGCAGAAGGTTAACCATCCCGCGCTGACTTTAGCGCCGATGTTCTAAGGTTTGATGGTGTAAATTGTTGTTTAGAAATGGAAAAGTGGATCGTGAGCCATCCGTGCCTGGGCAAACGATTGATACGTATTGTGATTGTGCCAGCGAAAAAGGCAATAAAGTATGCCTACTGTTTTAAGGATTGGTTCTTTTAGATTCCATTTTTATTCTGATGAAAGAAATGAACCTCCTCATATACATGTTGAAACCCCAGACGGTGAGTGTAAATTCTGGCTGGACCCAATAAGATTAGCAAGGAATAAAAATGTATCTCCCAAAGTAATAAGGGATATAGAGAAGTTTGTTTTTGAATATCAGAAATTTTTAAAAGAGAGATATTGTGAGTTCCATAGTGGTAAGTAAAGATGTCGAGGTAGAGCCGACTGCTACCAGGGTATGGGTAGATGGTAGAACAATATTTATAGAACTTACTGATGGGAGAATAATCGGCTTTCCGGCAGATCGTTTTAGAATTCTTAAGAACGCCACCGATGAACAGCTAAAAGAAGTAAAATTACGATTAAATGGATATGCCTTGAGGTGGGAGTTTTTAGACGAAGATATTACAGTTCCAGGTATTGTGGCAGGCAGGTTTCAATTGCCTTCGTAGAACATATTTAAAATTTTAAAAAATCAAATGTTTTCCAGCGGGTTCAGGTTTGTAACCTGAACCCTTAAATTTGACTGAACAATAGTCCATATGCTATCAATCAAGCTTTCGAAGGTATAAATATTTGGGTTCAAGTTACAAACTTGAACCCGCGAAGGCGACTAAATGCTTATTTATAACACGTATTTTTTTAATCTGGAGTCTATTCATGATCTTTGATATGCCATTTGTAGAGAAACAGAATGAAGGTGCTGGGGAAGAGAAGGAAAAGCAACCAGGTGGTGATTTGATTGCAAAGTTATTAAAAACGCGTACCGTTATGGTGACGGACGAAGTGACGAAAAAAATGGCACAGCAGATCATAACGCAACTCTTGCTCCTTGAAGCAGAAAATAACGATGATATCAAGATGTATATCAACTCTCCGGGCGGAGATGCCGATGCCGGTTTTGCAATCTTTGATATGATGCGATTTGTCAAGCCGAAGATAAAGGCTATATGTGCGGGAGTAGCGGCCAGCGCTGCCGTAATCATTCTCCTTGGTGCAAAAAAGGAAAATCGGTTGAGTCTGCAAAATGCCCGCGTTCTGATTCATCAACCTTCAACCGGCATACACGGTACTGCCGCTGATATTCAAATCGAGGCCAGTGAAATACTCAAATGCCGTGAAAAGATTAATCGGTTGATTTCAGTGGAAACGGGACAGACCATGGGGAAAGTAGAATCAGATACGAAAAGAAATTTCTGGATGTCCGCCGAAGAGGCGCTTAAGTATGGATTGGTCAGTAAAATTATACAGACCAGTGATGATTTAAAAGTATGATTTTATGGTAATTGCCCAACATCAACTGGAATGTTCTGTGTTTTATGGCCACCCCTTTTCCCCCTTTTTGCAAAGGAGAATGAATGGGTGGCTTTTCATTTGATGCTGTGCAAATTTATTTTATGCGAAAGGATCGTAACGAATGGCACTAACTGGACTAGACATTTATAAACTACTTCCCAAGACAAATTGTAAAAAATGCGGGCGACCCACATGTCTGGCGTTTGCCATGCAATTAGCCCAGAAAAAGGCAAACCTGTCCGATTGTCCCGACGTGAGTGAAGAGGCGAAGAAAGTTTTGGGAGCAGCCTCTGCGCCTCCCATCAAGCTGGTAACGGTAGGTACGGGGGCAAAAAAAGTAGAGGTTGGCGAGGAAAATGTATTATTCAGACATGAAGAGAAATTTTATCATCCAACAGGCGTGGCAGTTACTATCAGCGATGATTTAAGTGATGCCGACTTTAACGATCGTTTAAAAAAGATTAACAGCCTGAAGCTTTCCAGGGTTGGTACGGAGATTGAAATTGATCTGGTCGCAGTCATTAATAAAAGTAATAATGTAAACAAATTTGCTGAAGCGGCAAAGAAGGTCAGCAGCGGTTCCCATCTGAGCATCATTTTGAGCAGTGCTTCTGTTGAAAACATGAAGGCCGCTCTGGCAAACTGCGCTGAAAAGAGGCCTTTGGTTCACGGTGCAAATTCGCAGAACTGTGAGGCCATGGCTGCTTTGGCAAAGGAAAAGAACTGCCCGATGACCGTAACCGCCCCAACGCTTGAGGAACTTGCCGACATGGCTGAATGTGCAAAGAAAGCAGGCGTCGAGGAAATTATGCTGGATGTAAGCGGTAACAATCCTAAAGAAGTACTGCAGAAACTGACAAAGATAAGACGCGCCGCACTAAAGAAAAACTTTAGAACGCTTGGGTTTCCCATGATTACCTTTGTTTGCGATGACGACCCATTCCAGGAAATTTCTCTGGCATCTACGTATCTGGCAAAATATGCAGGCATTGTTGCAGTTAATACCTGTGAACCCTGGGGGATTATGCCATTACTCACTGCAAGGACAAATCTGTTTACCGATCCACAAAAACCAATCCAGGTTGAACCGAGATTGTATGCCGTGGGCGACGCCAAAGAAGATTCGCCCGTCTTATTCACAACAAATTTTTCACTTACCTATTATACCGTTGAGGGTGAGGTTGAAGGGAGCCGTATTCCCGCATATATATTGTCCGTGGATACTGGTGGGACTTCGGTATTGACGGCGTATTCGGGCGATAAACTAAACGACAAAGTTGTCGCCAAGGCAATGGCAGACGCCCAGGTAGAAACGAAAGTAAAGCATAGAAAATTGATTATTCCAGGACTCGTGGCCGTAATGTCCGGTAAGTTGCAAGAAACACTTGGCTGGGAAATATTGGTAGGACCCAGAGAGGCGTCTGGTCTTCCTTCTTATTTAAAGACGGTGTGGCGAGCTTAATAATCTGTTTCGAGTTAATCCCCCTTAGAAAAGGGGGATTCTTTATGGCATACATCGTATAACCCGCTTAATTAAATGTTCAGGAATTTCAATCTTTTATAATTCCCCTCTAAAAAGAGGGGATAAAGGGGTGTGTAAAAATGCCATAACATCTCCCCGGCCCCTCTTTCTAGAGGGAAGCTTTAAAAGTCGCTGCCGTAGGCAGCCTAATTAAATCCGATATCGATAATCAATGGAAAATTCACATTATAAAGTTCACTTTCTTCCAGGCGACGTTACCGTAGAAATTGAAAAAGGTAAAACCATCCTGAATGCATCAAGGATGGGAGATTTATTTATCAATGCCCTGTGTGGTGGTGATGGTACCTGCGGGAAATGTAAAGTAATTCTTAGCAGCGGTAAGGTAGAAAGCCTGCCCACAACTCATATTACTGAAGCTGAAACCAGGAAGAGATATGTCCTTGCATGCAGGACAAAAGTAATGGGCGACCTGGAGGTCTTAATACCTGAAGAATCAAAACTTGATAAAAGTCAAATCCTTGTCGGTGATTATCCACAATTCCCGGGTGCACAGGCAGCGGTAAGTTTGGGCGCAGAGCAGTTTAAACAAGACCCGCTGGTTTCCAGGTTATATCTGGAGTTATCGCCTCCCAGCATGGATGACAGTATGGCAGATTATGAAAGACTCTGCCAGAGTATTATGGTGAAGACCGGTATTCCGCTGGAAAAATTAACAACAAATTTTACAGCTTTGAAACTTTTACCTGTCATCTTAAGAGATAGTAAGTGGAAGGTTACTGTGACCCTTGGTTATCGTGGTTCTACGGTGGAAATCCTGGAAGTGCAGCCAGGCGATGTTAGCGCAAATAATTATGGCGTTGCTGTGGATGTGGGCACTACCACCGTTGTAGCCCATCTCCTTAACCTGTCCAGCGCGGAGACTATTGATATTGAGGCTACCTATAACTCCCAGATTAAGTACGGTGATGACTATATTCAAAGGATTATCTACGCCGAGCAGCATGATGCAATGGAAATTATGCAGGAGGTGTTAATAGAAGATGTTAATTATCTGATATCCACTCTTGTTAAAAGAAATAAATTAAGTATCCACGATATTAACTCGGTCGTTTGTGCAGGGAATACGGTGATGACACATTTCCTGATGGGTTTAAACCCGATAAATATACGAAAAGAGCCGTATCTTCCAACCGCAAGCTTTGTGCCGCCACTGAGAGCCGATGTGGTGGGCATAAAAATTAATAAGTATGGTTTGCTTTACACACTGCCGTGTGTTGGTGCGTATGTGGGCGGAGACATTTCTTCCGGTGTTTTGGCCGTCCGCCTGGACAAGGCCGAAGCGTTATCGCTTCTTATTGATATCGGCACGAATGGCGAGATCGTACTGGGGAATAAGGACTGGATGGTTTGCTGTTCCGCGTCTGCGGGTCCTTCTTTCGAGGGGAGCGGCATTTCCTGCGGTATGCGTGCAGCAAAGGGCGCTATAGAGAAGGTTAATATCAAGAAGAATTATGATGTCATTTGTAAAACAATTGGCGACGCCCCTCCGAGTGGAATATGCGGTTCAGGGTTGCTGGATTGTCTTGCAAATCTGGTCAGGAGCGGAGTTATTGACAGAACGGGAAATTTTCAGAAAGGGATAGAAACAGACCGTTTGAGAAAGACGGACAATGGGTATGAGTTTATTCTTGTCCACAGGGATGATACAATTACGAAAAAGGATATTGTAATTACGCAGGCGGATATTCAAAACCTTATACGTTCAAAGGCGGCCATTTATTCGGCAATTTCCACACTGCTTGAATCTATGAATATGAGCGTAACGGATATTGAGCAGGTATACCTTGCAGGCGGGTTCGGTAATTATTTAGATGTGCGAAGCGCCATAACGATTGGCATGCTTCCTGATATCTCTATCTCAAAAGTTCAGTTTGTAGGGAACACCTCAGTGATTGGAGCAAAAATGTCCCTCTTCTCTCAGGATGCCTATGAAGTTGCCAGGACAATCGCGTCCAAGATGACTTACTTCGATCTGATGTGTAACAATAAATATATGGAAGAATACGTTTCGGCGAACTTTTTACCCCATACGAACATTGAAAAATTTCCGTCAGTTGCAGAGGAGTTGTTGGTTTAATACAAATATTCGCCGCAGAGGTCGCAGAGAGCGCGGAGATGAATAATTATGAGGATTTAATATGGCATTTAATATCGCAGTAGCTGGTAAGGGTGGAACGGGAAAATCGACACTTTCCGCACTCATTATTCGATATATTACCGAAGAGCTTGGCAAACCGGTATCCGCTGTGGATGCCGATCCCAATGCTTCTTTAGGCGCATTGCTTGGATTGCACGTGCAAAGTACCATTGCTGATATACGTGAGGACATCGTAGAAAAGAAGGTGGATTTTTCCGGGATGTCCAAGGATAGGTACATTGAGTATTCTATCGAAGAATCTATCGTTGAGAAGGACAAATACGACCTTCTCACGATGGGCAGGCCTGAAGGCCCGAAGTGCTATTGCTACGTGAATAATCTCCTTCGTAAATATCTGGATAAAGTAGGGACGACCTATCCTTTCATTGTGACAGACAATGAGGCAGGGATGGAGCACCTCTCCCGCAGGACGACGAATAACGTGGATTTATTGCTGATCGTAAGTGAACCAACGATTGTCGGCGCATTGACAATGCAGCGGATTCTTAAACTAGCCGATTCACTTCCGATTACGATTAAACAAAAGCTCTGTATATTAAACCGTGTGCCCAGGGACGGCATCCACGCAAATCTTCAACAGAAGCTAGACAGTCTGGGAGTAGGAATATCTGCCATATTTCCGTTCGACCAGGAAGTATACGATACAGCCGCATGCGGGGCTTCTATATTTGAGATTTCTCGCGAGAATGAATTGTATCGAAAGCTGGGCGGGTTCTTACAAAAACATTTGCCGTCAAGTATGCTTACAAAGAGTACCGTGAGTCGTGTTTAAAGTAATTCAGTTTTTTGAAAAAAGCCATATGTTGATTGTATCTATAGTAGGGGTAGGTTTCAAACCTGCCCCTACACAGGCGTAGGATGGGTTAAGCTTGTCCTGAACTTGTCGAATGGGCGAGGGCGAACCCATCATTGATTTCTGTGATTAGTTTTAGAAATAAAATGTGTTGGGAGATTGAGTTATTATGGAAATACCAAATTTAGCTGACAAGTGGTCAAGTGGAGTCAATGAAATTACCCTTGGCGCTACGAAGGATAATGGCGGTACTCGAACAAAGACGATTACCATCGGTGGTTCAAAATGCGTCCCTTTTATGGATTTTGAGGGTAATCCAGGTCACAAGCCGGTTGTTGCAATGGACATTTGTGACGTGCCGCCTGATGACTGGTCTGAGACCATGAGCAAGCCTTTTGCTGATGTCCTCAATGATCCGGCACAATGGGCTAAGAAATGTGTTGAGCAGTATGGGGCGGATATGATATGCCTCAAATTAGACGGGATTCATCCTGACAAAGGTAATAAAAGTGCAGAACAGGCGGTAAAAACAGTAAAATCCGTCCTTGCCGCTGTGGGTGTGCCTCTAATAATTTGGGGATGTGAACAGGATGAAAAGGACAACGAGGTAATGCCCAAGGTAAGCCAGGCCGCTAAGGGAGAAAATTGCCTCATGGGAATCGTATCTCAGAATAGTTACAAAACACTTACTGCAACGTGTCTGGCAGATGGGCACTCCCTTATTACCATGGCGCCTGTGGATATTAATATCGGGAAGCAGATTAATATTCTTGTGTCCGAAATGGACTTTCCGCTCAATCGAATCGTAATGTTCCAGTCAACCGGGGCGCTGGGCTATGGTTTGGAGTATACATACTCAATTCAGGAGCGCGAGCGGCTTGCGGCGCTTACTGGTGACAAGATGATGGCAATGCCGGTAATTTGCGATGTTGGGCGTGAGGCATGGCGTGCCAAGGAGGCTAAATCAGGCGATAGTGAAGCGCCACAATGGGGATCCAGGGAGGAAAGAGGACCAATGTGGGAGGCCATCACAGCCGTTAGCCTCTTGCAGTCAGGTGTTGACATTATCCGTATGCAGCATCCAAAGGCTGTTGCAGCGGTAAAAAAATGTATTGATCGTTTATATTAAAAAGAAAGGAAAACATACGATGTTATCCATAGCAGAACGCATCAACGGTATGTTTAAAGATGTACGAGAGGCTATAAAGAACAAGGATCCGAAGGCTATCAGAGAACTTGCCATAAAACAGACGGAAGCCGGGGCGAGCTTCCTGGATGTGAACGTGGGAACAGCCACTGCCGATCCTGCAGGGGCAATGAAATGGCTGATTGAAGTGATTCAGGATACCGTAAAGACACCGATTGCCATTGATAGCCAGAAATTTGATGTATTGAAGGCGGGTTTATCGGTAATCAAGAACGAGGTCTTGATCAATTCTTCAAAAGGAGACCCTGAAGAGTTAGACAAATACATGACCATAGCAAAAGAATATAATGCATCACTGATGTGTCTCACGATGGACAAATGCGGTATTCCTCAGGATGTTGAACGCCGCATGGAGATTGCTATGACGATTGTGGAAAAGGCGGTAGAGCATGAGTTTGAACTCTCAAAGGTCTATATTGATCCCGTGCTCTTCCCTATTAATGTCGATCAGAAGCAACCAGCGCTCATGTTTGACATCTTCAATCAGATTAAAATGATTTCTGACCCACCGCCGCACAGAAATGTGGGTTTGAGCAATTTCTCACAGGGGACGAAAGAGAAAAGGCTTTTAGCCCGTATATTCCTGACGATGGGCATTTCGTACGGATTGGATGCCGCCGTAATGGACGTGCTTGACAAGGACTTAATGGACGCTGCGATAACCGCTGAAATCATCATGAACCAGCACGTGTACAGCGATTCCTATCTCACGGCATGCAGGAAGTGATAGTCAGGAAGTAATAGTAATGTCTGGGGATCTGTATCAATTTAGTTTTTTGAAACACATTATACACACCCCTAAATCCCCTCTTCTTAGAGGGGACTTCAAACCTCCCCTCTATCAAGAGGGGCCGGGGGTGTGTTTAAAAACAAACGTTTAAAGTTTAAATAATATTGTCATAAATACGAATTTTCAAAAAGCTAAATTCTTGCGGGAAATTTCAATTTGCCCACAAAAGACACGAAAGTATCCTCCCCCTGTCCCCCTCCAGAGGGGGATAAAGGGGGAGGTTCGTTTCTTTTCGCGTGTTTTGTGGGTAATATGCTGCTGCCGAAGGCAACCTAATGCAGTCGTTTTTATATTAAACTTTTTTTTCTCCGCGTGCTATGCGCCTCTGCGGTGAATAGATGTATTTTCATAAGGCACGATTTAAAAACCGTGCCTTTTTTCTTTTTTCATATGAAAATTCACGAAATTAAAACCCGCGTTCGTTACCAGGAAACCGACCAGATGGGTATTGTTTATTATGCCAATTTCTTTGTGTATTTCGAGATGGGCCGGACGGAATATTTGAGGAGTCTTGGATTACCGTATTCGGAGATGGAAAAAGAACACATCTATTTCCCGGTTACTGAAGCCCACTGCCGGTTTCGCTCACCTGCCCATTACGATGACGTCCTGATTATCCAAACAGGTGTTTCTGAACTGAAGCATGCTACGATAGAATTCAGTTATAAAGTGATACGCGAAGGTGACAAGAGCCTTATTGCAGAAGGTTCTACCAAGCTAGCCTGCCTTAACGCTAATCGCAGACCCACCCCAATGCCAGAAAAACTCAGGAAACTCTTGCAATAGAAAGATGTGAAAATTTATTGGTTCGCAGGAAGTATTTATTATTTACGAGGTGTTTAGGCCATTGTCATAGCCCAGATTTCTTGAAAAGGTCTGTTAATACCTTCTCAAGATTTCTATGTGGCTGTCGAACATCTAAAACTTAAGATATTCTATTAATTGTAGCGCGTTTTGCATTCAAGAGTCTTTGTGTCGCCTGGACATATCTTCTTCCGGTAGAAGCTGCGCTATCGTACTCAATTCTTTGAAAACAACATTTGCATTCAATGTAAGAATCGTTTTGTCGTAAACTAGGCAAAAGATCGCTTTCGTCTACACGCCTTCCAATCTCAGGCGACTGTCTGATAGCCTGAAAGTGCGTGGTAAAAATTTTAAATTCTTTATCATTACCACATCTGGGACATACAAAAAATGTATTCACTATTAACCTCCTTTCTTATAAATTTTTACAGGAAATAAAAAAGGCCTCACTCATTGGGTACTTTGAAAGGTACACAATAAGTAAAGCCTTTAGAAGTAACAACACAATAAATATATCACATAAAGAGAATATATACAACAGAAATATTATAATTTAAGGTATGCACGCTCAGCGTCGAGTCGCAAAGTCAGGACGGTAGCGAACCCCTGACCTTTTGAATGCCTCGTAATTCCGATGTCTTCCGTTGGATTCCGCAAGAATTGACTACAATTTGACTACATTACCAAAAGATTCATAAATCATGGGCTGTGTCGTTTAAAAATAATTCTTATCATATCACTATTTGACATTTGGCAATATAATTATTACAATGCAATACATGAGATTGTTAATGGATGCCGATTGTCTCATCAAATTAACCAAATCAAAATTAAAAGAGCTTGTATGTAAGAACTTCTCTGTAGTTATTCCACAAATTGTAAAAGAGGAAATTACATACAATACCCAAGAACATTTTGACGCGATGATTATAAGTGAAAACATAGAGAATAAACTGATAACAATAAACACTATGTCTTCTTCCTCTAAAAAGGGCGAGGATGAAATATTTTCAATATTTCAACAAGGGGAATACGATGCAATATGCAGCGATGATAAAAGGTTTATTAAGAGGCTACGTTTTTTTAATATTCCCTATATAACTCCGGCTGTATTTATTGC
>JACRII010000086.1 GCA_016235875.1 Planctomycetota bacterium | reverse complement strand
TAAGCGGGAAGCCTACTTCAAGATAAGATATCCCATGGCATTAGCCATCTGAAGGCTCGTGGTAGACTACCACGTAGATAGGTCGGATGTGGAAGTGCAGTAATGCATGCAGCTTACCGATACTAATCAGCCGTGCGGCTTATCCATATTTTTTTGATTAAACAACTACTGAATACTCTACTATTCGATTATCGATTCTTTATAGATCGTGAGGAGTGACAGGTTAGGAGTTAGGAGTTTGCAAGTGACTCGCCTACGGCGAACACTTAAAACCCCTCACCCCTCACCCCTATCCCCTCACCTTCAAACCGCTTTATCGGCGGTCATAGCGAAGAGGATCCACCCGTTCCCATTCCGAACACGGTAGTTAAGGTTCTTACGCTGATGGTACTGGTGAAAGCTGGGAGAGTAAGTTACTGCCGGGAATAATCATAAAAAACCCGTCTCGAAATTTCGAGATGGGTTTTTTGTTTAATCAAGTTATTTTTTTAATGCTTAAATTTTAAGATGCTGGTATGCTTTCAAAGGATGATATTTTTAAAGAATATCTTACATCGAAAAAATTAAAGTTTACCCCTGAAAGACAGGCGATACTCAATCGTGTGTTTGAAAACCACAAACATTTTGAGGCAGACGAACTGTTAGTCGATCTCAGACTTAACGACATGAAAATTTCAAAGGCTACAATTTATCGTACTTTAGCCTTGCTCGTAAAAAGTGGTTTATTAAGGGAAGTGATTTTTGGTGAGAGACATGCACACTACGAACATGTATACGGGCATGAACACCATGACCATTTAGTATGCAATAATTGTGGAAAAATAATAGAATTTACAGAACACAGGATAGAAAAGCTTCAGGACGAAGTTTGTAGAAAGAATAAATTTAAGGCAGATTCTCATCGTTTACAAATCCAGGGTTTATGTGAAGATTGCTGGGAAAAGAACGAAAAAACAGTTGAGTAAAAATATTATTGAGACGGGGGTGTAATTTATGTCGCGCGTATGTGAATTATGTGGAAAGAAAACTCAGGTTGGAAACCAGATAGAACGGAGAGGGTTAGCTAAGTGGAAGGGTGGTGTTGGAAAGAAAATTACCGGCAAAACAAAAAGAACGTTTAAGCCGAATTTACAGATGGTTCGGGCTAAGATTAACGGTGCAGCTAAAAGAATCAAGGTATGTACTCGCTGCATTAGTGCTGGTAAAGTAGTAAAGGCGTCATCTTAGAAACAAAGCTACTCTGCCATCTTTTTATGAAAATTGATAAAAAGACTATTGAATACATTGCGAATCTTTCCCGGATCGAACTTTCCAATCAGGAAAAAGAAACCTTTGTTCATCAGCTCAGCGATATTCTCGCATACATTGAAAAGCTCAACCAGTTAAATACACAAGATATTAAACCAATGGCATACTCCATAAATACAACCAATGTATTAAGAGATGATAAATTGGAACCTCCGATATCAAGAGAAGATGCCCTCGTCAACGCTCCTTCCACTATGGGTGTTTTTTTTAAAGTACCAAAGGTAATTGAATAAAATAAGAGAATCGTCTTTGAGACTTTCAGGACACACCGCACTCCAAATAAGAGAAAAATTATTATCCAGAGAAATACAAGCATCCGACCTTGTTGGACAGCTATTTAAATGGATAAAAGACATCGAACCGAATGTTCAGGCCTTTATAACAACGTGCGAAAAAGAAGCCTTAGAAAAAGCTGTAGAAATTGATAAAAAGATCATAAATCGCCAGAAAGTAGGTTTACTTGCTGGCATTCCGATTGCCGTTAAAGATAACATCTGCACAAAAAATTTAACCACTACCTGTGCCTCAAAAATCCTTCAAAATTTCATCCCCCCTTATGATGCCTTTGTTGTTAAACGTCTGAAAGAAGAAGATGCCATAATTATTGGTAAGACGAATTTGGACGAATTTGCAATGGGGTCATCTACAGAGAATTCTGGCTACAAGATAACACGCAATCCCTGGAATCACGAATGTGTCCCCGGCGGATCTAGCGGTGGTTCCGCCGCTGCTGTAGCCGCAGATTTCTCATTTCTGGCTCTTGGGTCTGATACGGGTGGTTCTGTAAGACAACCAGCGGCCCTTTGTGGTGTCGTTGGGATAAAACCGACGTACGGCAGGGTGTCCCGATATGGACTGATCGCCTTCGGGTCTTCCTTAGACCAGATAGGCACTTTTACGAAAGATGTAAAAGATGCAGCACTCCTGTTGCAGGTAATAGCCGGGTATGATTCGTATGACTCGACTTCTGCACAGGTATCCGTTCCAGATTATTTACAGAGAATTGAATCAGGCGTTAAGGGTTTACGGATTGGTATCCCGAAGGAATACTTTGCAGGCGGCTTGAATACAGAGGTCGGTGTGGCAGTAAAGGATGCCTTGAAGCTATATGAAAAGCTTGGCGCAACGGTTGTCGACATATCTTTACCGCATACTGAGTATGCCGTTGCTGTTTATTATATTGTAGCAAACGCAGAAGCAAGCTCGAATTTGGCTAGATATGACGGCGTGAAATATGGTTATCGGACGGGCGAATCACGCGGAATAATTGATATGTACTGTCGTACTCGTTCAGAAGGATTTGGTAACGAAGTCAAACGCCGTATCATGCTGGGAAACTATGCACTGAGTTCCGGCTATTATGACGCATACTATATGAAGGCATCGAAGGTAAGAAATTTAATTAAAAGCGATTTTGACGCAGCATTTGAAAAGGTGGATTGCATAATGTGCCCAACGTCCCCTGTCCCCGCCTTTAAAATCGGGGAGCGCGCTAATAATCCATTGGAAATGTATCTTTCCGATATCTATACCATTCCAGCTAATCTTGCAGGCATTCCTGGTATTTCTATTCCTTGTGGATTTTCAAAAACAGGGTTGCCCATCGGAATGCAAATCCTTGCAAAACATTTTGAAGAGAAAAAAATCTTACAAATTGCATATGCTTTTGAACGAGAGACTGATTTTCATTTGAAGAAGCCTGCATTAAAGGGTTCGACAGGGTAAAGATAATTAAATTCTAAAATAGTCACAGAGTACGCAGAGAGAAATATTTCTGTGCTCTCGGTTTCCTCTGTGGCAATTAAGCTGTTGAAGGTTGTTAATATGGAATATGAAGTTGTTATCGGTTTAGAAACTCATGCAGAACTAGCCACAATAACCAAGTTGTTTTGTGGATGCAGTACGAAATTTGGCGCCGAACCTAATACGCATGTGTGTCCAATTTGCCTTGGTATGCCAGGGGTTTTACCGGTTATGAATAAAAAGGCATTTGAATATGCATTAAAGGCAGCAGTTGCTTTGGATTGTGAGATTAACCGCTTCACGAATTTCGATAGAAAAAGTTATTACTACCCTGATTTACCGAAAAACTACCAGATATCCCAGAATTACTATAATCTGGGCATAGACGGGCACATGAATATGAGCGTGAATGGGTCAATAAAAAAGATTCGCATCCATAATGTCCATCTGGAGGAAGAGGCGGGCAAACTTATCCATCCGGAAGAATCAGGGGCTGATTACAGCCTGGTAGACTTCAACAGGGCTGGTGTCCCGTTGCTTGAGATTGTTTCGTATCCGGATATGAGAACTGTGGATGAAGTAGAAAGTTACATGCAGACCTTGAGAAAGATACTTTTATACACAGAGGTTTCCGATTGCAAGATGCAGGAAGGTTCTCTCCGGTTCGAGGCGAGTATTTCACTGAGAAAAAAAGGGTCTGACAAGCTCGGCAACAGGGTCGAAATAAAAAATCTTAATTCGATGAAGTCTGTTATAAAGGCTATTGAATACGAGGCAATCAGACAGTCTGAATTGCTGGACAGGGGAGAAACCATTGACAGGGAAACCAGATTGTGGGATGAGGTAGGCGAAAAAAGCCAGCGGATGCGTTCAAAGGAAGAATCTCAGGATTACCGCTATTTCCCTGAGCCAGACCTTTTGCCTGTCCTGATTGATGAAAAGTGGCTGTCTGCAGTAAAAAATTCTATACCAGAACTTCCACTGGCAAGAAAACAGAGGTTTATTGAGGCATGTAAACTCTCAGATTATGACGCCGGTATCCTTACAGAAGAAAAGGTGCTTGCTGATTTCTTTGAGGAATGCGTGAAAATCCTGGAACGTCCCAAGTCCTTTTCTAACTGGATAATCAATGATTTATTGAGGGAAGTAAAGGACAGAAAATTGGACATCAGCAATCTGCCAATTAAACCCAGGCAATTGGCGGCGTTAGTGGAAATCATAGAGAAAGGCACCATTAGCAGTACCATTGCAAAAGAAGTTTTTTCTGACATGATTCAGACAGGGAATGATCCTCAAAAGATTATTGAAGAGAAAGGAATGGCGCAGATCAGCGATGAGGGGTTGATTGAATCGGTAATTGATAAAATAATAGCCGCTAATCCAAATGTGATAGAGGATTATAAGAAGGGGAAAAAGAACGCCCTTGCCTTTCTGGTAGGGCAGGTAATGAAAGAGACAAAAGGCAAAGCAAATCCAAAGATGGTAAATGAGAAGTTAGCAAAAAAAGTTGGTGTATGAAGAAGTTAAGCGGGCATAATCTAAAAGGTCTCGCCTGGAGCATAATTTTCATGCCCATGACCTTATGCCAAGAATAAAGACCTGTCTCCATCCCCACTCTCACACAAGCCATGCCCCTATGTTCGGTATTTCAATCTGGGAAGTTGCAAAATGGTTAGGTTACAGCACAACATACGTTACTGAATTGTATGGGTATTTATGTCCGGAACGACGAGAAATCGACAGGTTGGATATATAAGAATTTGAGATTGGCGTGTTCCCCTCCTGTAAAAGAGATGTTAGTTGTAAGATTTAAGTTGTAAGTGAACTTTCAATTCAAGTTGGAGTAAATTGTACAAGTGGCGACACGACATGCATCATTTAACCAGCCATTTCCACAATGGCAGATAATGTATTTCTCTCTCGCCAAATGTTTCCTTTGCCTCATAGTCCCATGTAAGCACCATTAGGTTATCGCATCCTGTCTCGCCCGCTGCCCTGACAAGGGCATTTATCTCTCTCTTTTTTGTCTTATCGTTATCAATATCGTGACATACCTGGATTAACTGACTTACCTTCAACCCTTCCTTGACAGTAAAATCCACTTCCTTGCCGTCTCTGGTCTTGTAATAATAAAACTCCTTTCCCCTTCTCAGAAGTTCTATAGCCACCATGTTCTCAATCAATCTCCCTGTGTCAGGGGCTGTCTTGAACTTAACCGCATTTATCACGCCGGTATCATAGGCATAGACCTTCCTGGGGCTTTTCATCTGCTCCTTAACCTTATGTGAAAACCTCTCGGTGTTGAATATCAGGAATGCCTCGTTGAGATAATCGGTGTAGTTTTCCACCGTGTGCACGCTTTTAAACTCAAGCGCTTTCTTGAGCCTTGTATATGAAAACTCGTTTGAATGGTTTGTAATCAGATAGAGTCCGAGGTCATGGAGTTTTTTGGCATAGCGTACATTGTATCTCTTTACGATATCTTTGAACAGGATGCTCTCAACCAGCGTAGTGATGTAACTTTTAGGATCAATGTTCTTTATCAAGACTTCGGGATATCCCCCTTTGTCCTGATATTCGTTCAGCAGGTTAAGGAGCATGCCCTGGCGTTCTTTCATGTCAAGGGTCTCATCTATTACAAAATTCCTTGCTCTGAGGAATTCAGAAAAAGAAAATGGAAATATCTGGAACTGGATATAGCGGCCTGTCAGGTGGGTGGCAAGTTCCCTGCTCAGGAGTCGTGAGTTTGAGCCGGTGATTACAATATTGAGCCCCTTGCGGTGAAGCCTGTTTAAGAAGAGTTCCCAGATCTGGAGGTTCTGTATCTCATCAAAGAGGATGCATTTTGTCTCTCCATACACCTGCCTGATGGCCTTCAGGAGGTCGTCATAGTCAGAGATATCGAGGAGCCTCTCATCATCAAAGTTCAGGTAAGCAAAATCCAGCCCTTCAAGCATCTGTATTGCGAAAACAGATTTGCCTGCCCTTCTCGGTCCAACAATGACCTTAATGAGGTTATTCTTCATGTTCTTCCGGGCATTCTGCAGTCCCTCTCTTTGAACATACTGCGCGCTGAGGAATTCGTCTCGCTCTGCCTTATGACCTAATACAATATCTTTCACTCTCACCTCTCCCCGTTTTCACGAGGACAAGATCAATAAATTAATCTAACTGCACAAATAACTATTATTTTGTGCAGTGTGTTTAATTATATGCACAGCGATAGGATTTTACAAGGGGATTGTGCTGAATAAACTTGTCCTCGTGAAAACGGGGAAAGGATAGTGGCGGGGAAGCCTTTTGCATAGCAGCATTATACCGAAGAAATCCCACGCAACTCCAAAGAAGTAATATTGAAAAACAAATCGTTTCGGGCTCGAACTTAAGGTTTCGGTATGCCTCGCTTGTTTAAGAAAACGAGCAGGCGGTCCGCAAGCTTGTAAACCAGCCCGGAGAAGGCGGCCAGCCAGGCCAACAGCGCTATATATACAAAATAGCGCGGAATCACCTGCAGAAACTCCAGCTCCATCGCCCGTGCCATCTGAAATGTACAAGCAGTATACATGCCCAGGGGGAAGATCGCTCCCCAATATAAGGGGTCGTATCTCAAGGGAAATCGCTTGTAGACATATCTCCACGTGGCCAGAATGAAGAGCATGGGAATCCACCACGTCCCGGTCGCCCAAAAAAACACCGTGAAACCCTTCAGGAACGGAAGCAGCGACCGAAGGAATGGAGCGTCTGGAGCGTTGGCAATCAGCAGAGAACCGGCCAGCGTAGAGATGGCCATTGCCCCCATGTTGATCCAGTAGGGCGGCGTCAGGTCACCGGGGGAAAACTTGAAGAACGTGTAACGGTAGAAAATGAGGGAAATCATCCAGATGTAAAGCATGCCGCCCCACAGCCACATAGACAGGGCGAAGAAGTTTACCTCAAGCTTGTAAGGCTGTTTCCAGTGTGAGGCTATGAGGGCGCTCAGGACTGCGATCGACTGGGTAGAGACAACGGCAAGCAGCCACGCGCCGGTGATGCCCTCGTCCAGAGTGGGCTTCTTCTCCTTAATGGTAAAGGCGGTAAAAATGGTGTAGGTCAAACCTATCCAAAGAATGATTCCCAGTACCCATAAAAATGTTGCTGCCAGATAGTTCCCTGAGATCAGCACAAACTGGCTGCCGAGAACGCATGATCCGGCAATGGACGTGAAGAAACCCGGGCCACGCTTGTGGTCGACCATATCGCTGAAGAACTGGCTCGTGAACCAAATGACTCGCAGCACATTCAGGAACCATAAGACCAGGTAAGTAACGATGTTCAGCCAGAACATGGCAACAGCGATAAGCGGCATTCCTAACAAGTGGGCTGCAATGGAAATAATACCCGTGGCCATAACCATTGCAAAATAGGCCGGAGACAAATCCTTTACACCCTCCTTCAAACCATTCAGGAGAAGTGAATAATCGAACCTCTGGTTATCTTTAGGTTCTGGGGAAATAGCCATGATCTACTTATAAGATTATTGGTAACATTTCAGCGCACCGCAGAGATCGCATAACAACCCCCAAATCCCCCTTTGTTAAGGGGGACACCCGAAACAATCCCCCTTAGTAAAGGGGGACTAAGGGGGTTGTTGCTCTGCGTCTCCGCGCCCTTTGCGGTGAACTATTACGGTTATTGATAAAAGCGAATTTTCATCTGGCTCGATGTTTGCTCAGCACCTTTTCATAAGAAACTGTCTCTAATTTGCCTGCCTTGTATGCCTGCCAGCGATTCCTTGCTTCTTCAGCCCAGATACGGTCGATTTCCGGGTCTGGCCTGTCGAGCTGCGTTAGGATTGAATCGACAAGTTTAAGCTTCTCGGTATCCGACAAAGACCGTATTTTCGCTTGAATCTCTTTGTTAATCGTTGCCATCGTCTTTCTCCTTTCATATACCTTATATTATATTATAAAACTATTTCGGCCCGTTGACCCGCCACATGCTGTGGGTGATGCCATGGTTGATTAGTGATGCGCAAAACAAATGTGATACAAACCGTTAATCCACTTAATCAGTCCTTCCTTCCGACTTGTTCGGGTTAGGTTATTATCTGGTTTAATTTTATATATATCATTATTTAACAATTGAGATGCGACCCTGGATACTCCTGGATACTGGATACTCGCTGCGGGGTGTAACTTTGCATTAAATAAATGTACGTATGATCACTTATACATCTCTCGGCTAGTTTCCTACTGCTGCGAACTCCTGTCGCATATCCATAAAACAATAAACTTAACAGTAACTTCGGATGATACGTATGTTGACCTAAAAAGGAATACTTCGCTTCTATGGGTTCTGTATCTAGTGAAAATATGACCTCTTTTACTAATCTGCTGAGATGGTCTTTCGGTATTACCGTTTCTACGTAGTCTAAAAACGACTCTGGAGTAAATCCTATCAGTGGTTTCTGAAATTCATGGAACGGCTTAAATTTAGCCATATGATTGATCCTCCGCCGTTGGGTATCTTCTGGTAAGGGAAATAATGATACTGTCGGTTTGCTCGGTAAAATGTGTGACTCAAAGAAAAGTTCTACCTGCTTGGTATGGTTTTGCTCTGAAGATTTCATTTCGCTTTATTATATCATTCAATTTCACCATCGCAACCGATTTACCATCTTTTTCCGGCTAAATGATGAAAACAGAGACGCCGCATTCTCGGACAACCTGTTAATGGGCGACCCTCTCTTCTCCCTCTCCTATTGAGTCCGCAAGCTTTAGCCATTTGATAAGAATGACGTTTTAATTCCGAAAGCTCTTCGCCAGAAATCAATATCTGAAGTTTTGCCTCGTTTTAACGCTTGTGCGGTAGTTCTGGAAGATCGTCATACTCTTCATGCGTCAGCCGCATGACTTTCGAGGCTTCCATAAAGGTCCTGAAAACACCCCAAAAGAGTAACACTGCGACACAGGCCTCGATAAAGTAGCGCAGATTGAAGTGTGGCCCCCAGTGGGTGCACCTCATCCACCCAAGCAAAATGACCCAGACAAGAAAGCTTACGGTGGCGCCTCGGCGTTGGTAGAATAAGAATAGTTCCCATTCCCAATGCGCTTTTGCCACCGGGTTCCGCATTAGACGAGCCAAGTAATGCGGATAGGTCTTATCCGAGTAAATGTATGAGGAGAAGCCTAATTGCCCCCAAAGCTTCAAATACCAATACATGATTATCCCAACTACCTTCGCCACTGGATTAAGGACTTCCGCAATCGCAAGGCATATGACCAGAAAAATAGTGATCCAAAGAAGCTGTGATTCTGACTTGCTTGGAAGTGCCGCAGCCTTTAAAATAGCTTCCCTATATGCGTCTAACAGGCCCGTAGGCACTTTATAAGTGCTGGTAAAGACAAATAGAATTGGCCCATTTAGCGCAACAAACAAGGCTCCCTGAAGGAAGTTTCCTATGAGTATCGCTGCAAAAGAGAATTTGCTTGTTATGGTCTTCATCTCATCGTTCACTTGGTACCTCTTTCAATAAATATCGATGCGAACATGAAATAGCCGTACTAAAAACCGTCTTGTTTTACGACTATTAGTACATATAAGAGATTAAAGTGTCACCTCTTAAATAATAAATATTGATATTTTCTATTGCATTATTTTAGTGATTCTTAACATGTCTTTCGCTTTAAGTTAACAGAAGGGATAGGCTTTGTAAACGGGAATTTTTCGATGATATACTCGGTGCAGCAATTTTAACGAAATATAAACAAATGAATCAGGATTTGAATCTTCATTCAAATTGCTTCCTGAGATTCTTTTTCGCAGTACTCCAGTCTACAACCTCTTCAATACCATTACTCATTCTCTTTTCGGTTTCCTCAAGAGCAGCTTCGTGCCACGCAGGCGAAACATACTTTTCTTCATCACTACTTAAATCTTTCCAAAGGGCTTCCATGACTCTTAGCTTATCAATGTGAGATAATTGTTTAATTTCCTGTAATATCCCCATCTTTTCCCCTCTCTGTCTAAAAGTTGCGTAAGGTTGGGTTGAACGGAAGTGAAACCCAACACCAACCGTTCACAGCACGCAATAATCTTGTTAGATCATTTTTTTATAATACGTTAAATCTTTGTTTCCCAATATTAAACCAGGAACACTAATATCTTCATCAATTTCTTCCCAATGAATTCCTGTGCCGCCGCCGCTCAACTCATAATTATTTTTTTGTTCAGGAGTAGCGTTTAACAGGCGTGAAAAGTAACGTAAAGGAATAGAAAGTTGCCTTCCATCCGTTAAGGCAACCCACATATTTTCTTTATCAAACCAAACTTTTGATGCATTTGCTTCAAATGTTAAAGTGTTCATTCCATTTCTCCTCTATTAATTGACATTTATCTTCTATCACTAATTAATGTAAATTCCTTATTTAACATATTTCTTGACTTTTTCTGAGATTATAACTACCTTAATTAAGCTAAATCAAGGTAAATACTTAGCCACAAAGTCACGAAAGTCACCAAGTATTTTCTTTGTGCCTTAGGGATTGACAATAAATAATCTGAACAGGTTTGTTGTCTGACACTTTGAAGATCAGGCACTGTCAGGGCTAAAGCCCAATTCAGACTTCGTCGTGAGCTCAGTCGAACGATAAGACCGTCACTAACCCCAGCCTTAAGGCTGGGGTTAGCGGGTACACGGCATACCGGGGCTTTAGCCCTGATGGCACAGCAACTGTAGTTGTTCATGTTATTTATTGTCAATCCCTTAGTGGCAAAACAGTAAAAGGCATAATTTAATCGGTGTAATGGAATGAAAACAAAGAATGATATACGGACGCAAATTCTATCAAAGGTAAAAAAGGTCATTGTCAAGATAGGGACGGGTGTGCTCACCACTGATGATGGATACGTGGATAAGGAACAGATACGGAGACTCGCAGGACAGGTCGTTGAACTGAAAAAGATGGGCTACGACGTGGTCGTGGTGAGTTCCGGCGCAATTGGCTCTGGGATGGGAGAACTGGGCATCGAGAAAAGACCTTCTACATTACCCGAATTACAGGCAGTAGCTGCGATAGGCCAGAGCAAGTTGATCGGTGCATACGATGAGTGTTTCAAACTTCACGGGTACCATGCGGCACAGATACTCCTTACCCGTGAGGACTTTGAAGACCGCCAGAGATACCTGAATACCTGTAATACGATCCATACGCTGTTTCAGATGAATGCCATTCCTGTCGTAAACGAGAATGACACGATTTCCGTGGATGAAATCAAGTTCGGTGATAACGATGCACTTTCTGCGCTCGTGACGAACCTGCTGAATGCAGAGTTGCTCATTATCCTCTCTTCCGTTGATGGGTTGTATGATAGATTTCCAACGGCAAAAAGTAAGGCAACCGTTATTCCCATTGTAGAAAATATTTCTCATGAAATTAAGCAACTGGCATTTGATTCAAAGACTGCAAGGGGGGTGGGTGGCATGCAGACCAAGCTGGAAGCGGCATCCGTGGTAACAAATGCAGGCGAAGCGGTGGTTATTGCTAATGGGCGAATGGATCACGTATTGAAGAAAATTGTGCAGTGTGAAAACGTTGGCACTCTGTTCCTTCCAAAAGAGGAAAAGTTGACAAGCCGCAAGCGATGGATCGGATACACGATAAAGCCAAAAGGAAAGATATATGTCGACGATGGCGCTATGCATGCCTTAGCAGAGAAGGGGAAAAGCTTGCTTGCCTCTGGCATTGTGGCGGCGGAAGGAGCTTTTAGTAAAGGCGATATTGTTTCGGTCTGTAAAAGAGAGGATAGGACGATTTTTGCCAGGGGTCTAACAAACTATTCTTCAGATGAGATAGAGAAGATTAAAGGATGCAGTACTTCCAGCATTGCAAAGGTGTTGGGGTATAAGTTGTACGATGAGGTTATTCATCGGGACAATATGGTCATTTTGTAAATATAAACGTATCACCGCAAAGACGCAAAGAACGCAAAGAGGACATTAAAAATCAAACTCTCCGATCCAACTCTAAACTCGAAACTTGAAACTTGAAACTATTCCTAAAACCCCTGTCCAGTATTTATTGAGTTTATCATGTCTGTCACCTTTTTTGCTTCGGTTGGATTGGGCGCTAATCGGAGCGATTCATTTAAATAGTAGAGCGATTTTTGGGTGTCTTTCTTGTATTTGAAATACAATAACCCCAAGTCTCTGTAAGCAGAGTAGTCATTTGCATTATATTTGATAGCAAGATTCATTTCGTCCATCGCATCTGCATAAAGACCTTTCATCGCATAAGCAATTCCAAGGTTATAGTGTGCATCTAAATGTTCTGGTTTTAATTGGGCGGCTTTTTTTAGTTCATCGATTGCCTTATCCATGACCCCCTTTTTTAGATACATAGCCCCTAAATTATTGTGTGCATCCGCATAATTGGTGTCTATTTTTAATGCTGCCGTGTATTCAGCCATCGCCTTCTCCGAATTTCCAATGTGTTCGTACGTATTCCCAAGGTTATTATGGGTGAGCGGGAAATAAGGGTTATTGGTTAATGCGTTAGTGTATGCCTCAATGGCCAAATCATATAATCCCTGTTTATCGTAAACAGTTCCTAGATTATTGAAGGCGAGTGTATTGTCATTGTTTCTTGATATAGACGCCTTATATTCTTCGATGGCCTTGTCAGCCAATCCGACTTTTTCGTAAGTAGCGCCTAAATTAAAATGGATAAAGGGATAACTATACGGAAGTATGAGTGATTTTTTATACATCTGGATGGCTGCTTCATACTGCTTATTTTCAAAGTAGGTGTTGCCTAAATTGCTGCAAGCGCGGGCGCTGTTGGGCTCTCTTTGATAGGTAGAAAACCACAAAGTGGTATCGTTTTGCCACACGCCATTTCTCCAAATTACGCCAATTTGCATACTAAAAAGAATTATAGCAATAATTATTACGCCTTTTTTCCTGAATACAGCATTTGTTCCGATAGAGCCTGCAATTCCGCAAAATCCAACTATTGGGAGATACAAGTATCTTTCAGCCATGATATTCCCAATGGGGACAATGCCAAGCACAGGTAACAGCGTGATGAAAAACCATGAACCAAAGAAGGTCATGAGTTTGTTCTTCTTATAAAGCCGTATTATGATAATACAAGCAGAGGCAATGAATAAAGAGGATAGGAGAAAGGAAAGACTTATGCCCCGAATGTCAGGTATATAATAGTCCGCATTCAGATTTAAAGGTATAAACAGGAGTTTTACATATGAGGCGATAACCTTTGTCATGGTAAAAATATTAGTTGGGTAGACATCGATTGTTTTAAAGGTGTTTTTAAATGCAACGAATCTGATGAAAAGATAAAAGCCCGTGATCAAAATATATCCTGAGTAAAAGAGTATCCACCTTTTTACTCTCAGTAAGGTGGAAGGCGGTTGCACCTTATTCTGGGAGGAAAATAATAGGGCAAATATAACGAGTAGTACAGGGAGTGTTATAGCCATCTCCTTTGAGAAGAGCGCCAGACAGTAAGAACCACAGGAGACGGTATAGTAGAGAACGAACCTCGTACTTGTTTGTTGTGCAGGAACTCCTTCTTTCCGGAAAGGAACAAGTATTTTTCCAAAATAAATGAATGACAGCAGGAAGAAAATTGAAGCAAGGATATCCTCCCGGTAGCAAACGGCATTGACGGTTTCTGTAAGAAGGGGATGGGATAAGAACAGTAGAGTGGCGAGTATAGAGAGTGACGAGTTTCGGGAGATGGTTTTCATGAACAGGTAGAATAAGAATACATTGACGGTGTGTAATATGACATTGGTGAGATGATAGCCAAGCGGATTCAATCGCCAGATGGCATAATCGAAAAAATACGTCAAAGTGACGATCGGTCGGTAGCTGAGTTCGCCTGAAAGGGGTAAATAATCTTTCGTGAACAGCTTTGGTAAATTCCCCAGATATTTGATGAAATAATTTTCAGAAATGACGTATGCATCGTCATACACAAAGGTGTTGCGAAGTGTATTAAGATACAAAAGAATGGAAATGAAAATAATGATGAAGGGCAGGATTTTCCCCAACCAGGTATGTCTTGTGGTCACACTTTTTCTCTTGTAAAAACTAATGAATCAATTAATAAATGCTGGATAGGTTCTAAGGAGTAGCGAAACCACAGATTTCAC
>JACRII010000085.1 GCA_016235875.1 Planctomycetota bacterium | reverse complement strand
CTTGTCTTGCATCCTACCCTCCTGTCCTTTTTGAAGGATAGTCTCCTATATCTCTACCCCCTTTTCAACCCCTTTCCATACTATTTCCTGATGAACCATATATGATTCACCACAGAGACACAGAGAACGCATAGTTACAATCCCCAAAATCCCCCTTACCAAAGGGGGATGAAGGGGGTTGTTAGCAATCCCTACGATGAGCCAACCTGTTACAGAATAGAATGGATTATAAATAACAAGTTCATCTTACATAATCCTTGAACCGTCTCCTACTTCAGCTTATCCTTGTAATGTTCCCTGAATTTCTTTATCTTCGGTTCGATTACGATGCGGCAATAAGCCTGCCCGGGATTTTTCTTATAGTACTCCTGATGATATTCTTCTGCGTTATAAAATGCCTTAAACGGCACGATTTCAGTCACAATAGGCGCGTTCCACAATTTCGCTTTTTGAATTTCCCGGATCACCTGTTCGGCAAGAGTATTTTGTTCCTCACTGCGATAGAAAATCACCGAGCGGTACTGCGTGCCGACGTCTGCCCCCTGACGGTTCAGGGTAGTAGGGTCATGGACGGTAAAAAAGACCTCCAAAATTTCTTTTAGCGAAATGGTTTTGGGGCCAAACGTAACCTGCACCACTTCGGCATGTCCTGTTGTCCCGGTGCAGACTTGTTCATACGTCGGATCATCAACCCGTCCGCCGGAATAACCAGATTCCACCTGAACCACACCATGCAGTTCTTCAAAGACAGCCTCAATACACCAGAAGCAGCCGCCACCGAGCATAATCACTTCCTTTCCTTGCGATGAAGCAACGGTTTGGTTCTCTTGTTTACTCATATTTGCGGGATCTTTTAAAGCGCTTGATAGTAAGAGACTGCCCAGTAATACACTTAGAAATATTTGTGTAATCATAGCAATACGAACCGCATTTGTACCTGCATAACGACAGAAGGTTAGAAATTCAGGTAAATTTATAGCACAAAGAGTAGGGTGGATTAAGCGAAGCGAATCCACCAAAACAAACTTTCTGATTTCCAAAGTCAATAATTAAGTATAATAACTCAGTAATTGCTTTGAACCTATAGAATATATTTCCACTTCACTCAAAATTCAGTTAAACAAAGTTAGCTGTTGTGGTGTTGTATTCCTATCCAAATAGTTTTTAAACACTTCGTATTTTCTTTTTAAATATTGACTTTCAGAGACTCCTTCATAGAGGTAATGAAAAAGTTTTATGCTGTCTTTTGTTCCGTATCTGAAATAATAACTCACATTTCCTTTCTTGCTTCTCCTGTCCTCATAAAGTGTTACCTCGGATAGACCTTGTTTTCTTAAATGTTCCTTTAATACTTTTATAAATTCAATGGATCCACTAATGAACGAAGTCTTCAAATTACCATTTCTTCTTTCAATATAAACAGTCCCATCCCCATCCCAACACCCTCGAATAAAATGTCTCATATATTCACCTGGAATTTCTGGGAATTTCATTGATAAGCTCTTGTTAGGAGTTAGCCCTAATTTTACAAGCTGCTCAAACAATTTATCACAATTAATATGAAAATAATACATTTCTCCTGCTGTAGTATTCTCATATTTTGCACGTCTTCGATATAGTATCTTTGAATCAGAACCCATAAGGTTTAGAAACTTTTCTATCAGTTCTTTCTCATTTTGAGCAAAGGTTAGTCTACCCATCTTTATTGATGAATCTGTTATATTTCCATCGGTGTAAATTAATCCTAACACATAAGCCATTTCATTTGACCATTTAGAAAAGAAATTTTCATTAAAATGAATTTTGTCTCTAGTTTTTTCTTCAATTTCACCATTATCATTTATGCGAGAATATTTACATTTCCCTTTGTCTAAAGCTATTGTTCTTGCTTCTACCTTAGTTCTTAACTGTATTCCAAGCTTTTTAATATGAAAGTATACTGTTCGTCGATTACAACCAGCAATCATTCCAATATCTGATAAGGACATTTGTTTGTCTATATATAATTCAATTAACTTTTCTTTCTTCAAGAAAGCATTTGGTATACCTTTTTTAAATCTTTCATAATTTCTATGTTCTGCTTCCTTTTTATTCGTATAGCATTTTCTACATAGACCTTGCGCAACATGCTCTATGCTTGTTGTTCCACATTTTTCACACTTATCGTATTTTCTTGACCACATATCAAAAATATTTTTCTTTTAACGCTGTACAGACTCCGTCTAATCCTGGGAAAAGGGCGGCGGCTGTAATATCCATATAATCAAGCTCTTGAATAACTTTTGTTCTGTCTTTAACTGGTAAATCATAAATTTTTAAATACTCATGATTTGTTTCTTTTCCACGATTTTTAATATAGCCTTCGATATCATCAATGCTTGAAAACATTGACACCGATTGCTGAGGAAGCATTCTATTATTTCCTATAGACAGTGGCTCCAGATATGAAAACGAAGGTAGGGTAAAATTCAAGTGTATTAATGATTTAAAATCCTTTTTATTTATTTTACTCATGTGGTCTATTTTATTTACCCACCCATCCACATCAAAAATAAATACTCGAACGTAACCATCAACTGCATCTTTTGGGATATCAGCATACGCAAAGTATGCAGCCACATAAGGTGAATATGTCCAGTCTAATAAAGGAGTGGGATAACCGTGATGTTGGGCCAGAGCTAACAATGCCCCATATTCAAGTGGATTATTTAAATCAAACTTACAATCTGGGAAAGCGCTTATATAGCGATACAGAGTTGGTATATCTTCATCTTTGTAGCGAAAAAGATCTGCTCTGCCAGTTCTATGAAATGACGTGCGCAATCTCCACTGTCCCCCACTTTTTCTTCCTACCTGCCCTCTAAAGATGAATTTTTGGTACGGAACATTATTTAATACACTATTTTTAAAATCTTCCCAGGAAATCCTTTCAGAAGGATAATCCGATGGTTCAGTCGAACTGTAAAAATCTAAAGTAAATTCCCCATAGTCCTTTTTATCCGTTTCAAATTTTCCAGTAACTTTATTTTCTTTAAGGCATCCCTCAACTTTACCAGTTTCAGGTATTTGATTTTTAGGGATTGCAGGAAAGTCTTCCCATCGTCCAACAGTATAGTTTTCAGGTCTGAGTGGTAAAAAGTTATATAACTTCCCTGTGAATTTCCCGTTATTTGAGTCAAAATCATTTTTATTAATTTTAACTTGGGCGACACGAGAAACTTTTCTAAAAGGCAAATAAAATAATAGTACCTTTCCTTCATAAGATTCGTCTTTGAGGTCTAAATTAAGCATACAGAGATAATTAGTGGTATCTGTGGTAGTAGCTGAAGCGTTTCCCATCCACTGGCCATTCATTTTCATACTGGATATTTCTCTATTAGTTAATGGAAAGAATACCTTAGCTGTTAAATTATCAGGTTAAATGAAACTTTTTACAGTTTAAAAAGAAGATGGATTAAAGAATTGAACCTATTGTTTTCGTTGCCCATTGACCGTAAATCGATATTCATTATTAACATTGTCTTATAGATGTCAACTGATTTCTCGGGTGCGCTTTGCCTCACTCATCCTTATATTTGCCGTATTTTACGGAGAAGGAATTATATAATCAAGATAAATTAACCTTTGCCACGAAGACACCAATGCACAAAGAAACACTTCGTGTCTTCGTGACTTTGTGGCTACTTTGAAATTCCTTAAACGTTAAAATGATAAAAATTATTGACATAGATTGCTAAAGTGTTATTATGCTTGTAAATCTGGTTTTGGACAGGTTGTATTTGATTAAATCAGTCATTATTTCCATGCAATAGGCGCTTATTAAATATTTGAACTTCCAACTCGTTCGGGTTAGGTATCCAATATGAATAAATTATTCGTAAAGTTCCTGTGTTTCCCCCTGCTATTTCTTTTCGGTTGTGTCTCCGTAGATCAAAGGGAGAACAGGACGGAGGGTGTTGACAGCAGGCTGTTGGAAAAAAGGATTGACGATTTATCCGGCACAATTACCCTCATTGTAAATGACACAAATAGACTGCATAACAAATTGGAAGAGGTGAAGATATCCAATAAAACCATTCAGCAAAAAATGGAAGGATTAGAAGTAACTGTCAGGAATTTGAATGAACAAATCGTAAGTCGTAATACCTCTGCAAAAACCCATGAAATTGCCCAACCACCCGCCGAAAAAACAGATGTTGAACCCCAATTACCTCTTAGCGATAGCAGTAAAGCATCCGATAAACCAGCATCCGATATCCAAAAAACTGTAAATGCCGAAAGCCAGTTGGCTGTCGCAAAGGGATTCTGGGATGCGATGAATGCAAAAGACGTTCAAGCGGCAAGGTCGTTTGTAACAAAAGGAAGCGCAGACAAATTACACATAAAAGAAGAGGATACTACTGCCAGTTGCAAAGTAACCTTTGGTGATATTAAAATTGAAGACAACAAGACCACCATTGAAACTACCATGCAAACAAATGACGGCACGACGGAATTTCAAGTCCAGATGCAGACTATTCTCGTAAAAGAAGAAGGGCAATGGAAGGTCGATGCCGAGCAGACAATGATGTCCATGTTCGGAGGCGCAATGGGTGAGATGATGAAGGGACTTGGTAAGGCACTGGAAGAAGGATTCAAGAAAGGTTTTGAGGAAATGGGTAAGTCAATGGCCGGGGGTATGCAGAAAGGTCTTGAAGTAATGACACAGACCAGCGCAACCAGTGAGGCGAAACCTGGCCCGACACCAAAATAATAAGTGCCAAGTGCGAGTGACAGGTGACAAACGGCATTCCCGTCACTTGCTACGCGCCACTCGTCACACGCCACATGTCTCGTGCTGGTTCAGGGCTTGTAGCCTGAACCGAAACATTTTGGTTCAATCGAGGACGATTGAACCAGCAAAGGGAATCTTAAATCGTACATCATGCATCGGGCATCCTGTATCATGTATCGTTGTTGGGTGTGCTCTGCTTTACCCAATCTGTAAAGATTCTGTTACGATTGCTACAGACGCTGAACAGCCTAATCGGGTTGCACCGGCTTCCACTAAAGCACGGGCTGTTTGAAAATCACGAATACCGCCTGCGGCCTTTATGCCGAGACCGTCCCCCACAACTGCCTTCATTAATTTGACGTCTTCTACCGTCGCACCACGGCCAGAAAAACCTGTGGAAGTCTTGACAAACGCAGCGCCTGCCCGCTTAGCCAACAGACATGCGGCAATCTTTTCCGTTTCATCCAGAAGCCCTGTTTCGATAATCACCTTTACCGGTATTAATCCCGCAGCTTCAACGACCGCACGGATATCCTGCCAAACAGTTCTGTAATCGCCATCTTTTAATGCACCGATTGAAATAACCATATCTACCTCGTTCGCTCCCAGTTCTATAACGTGTCTCGTTTCCTCAACCTTGGTAGCTGTTACGTTAGCCCCCAACGGAAATCCCACAACGGTAATAACCGAGCAATCCGTTCCTGTCAATTGTTTTCGGGCTTCTTTCACAAAGACAGGATTTACACAGACCCCACGAAAATGGAATCGTATTACCTCTTCGCAAAGTCTTATTACATCCCTGCGTGTTGCCTCTGGCTTCAATAAGGTGTGTTCAATCAAGGGGGCTAAATCTAAAGGTTTCTGGACAGGTTTCGGTTTTTCTATGGGTTTTTGAATAACTGGTTTTGTAGGTTCAAGCTCCAGAGCATCGATTCTATCGGTAATCTTTTGAATTAAGGAAAGTTGCTCCTCATTTGTGAAGTTCATTGTGCCCCCTCAGAAAGATTTTGTATGTAATCCTTTGATGTCATATCAAGAACTGAGCCCCCACATGGTGGTTTTTTTAGCATAAGTGTCCTTACGTTTAAATACATTTGCATATCATTTTTAAAAAATTTATGATAACGATACATTGTAATCCTCTATCTTTTAATCGCAAGTGGAAATTACAGCATTGTAGGGGCAGAAGATTTTCTACCCCTACCATAAATTATTACAAATATTGTAAATTATTGGTTAAAAGGGCTCTCTTCATGCACTTCAAAGCCATTCTCTTTGACCTTGACGGAACACTGCTTGATACGCTTGAAGACCTGGGCAATGCGGCGAATCGTGTACTCGATAAATACGGCTTTCCCACTCACACAATGGATAATTATCGCCTTTTCGTGGGGGATGGGGTTGTCACACTTATGAACCGTGCGCTCCCGGAGGATAAAAGAAATAACGATACTATCCAGATATGCGTCAAGACATTTCGGGAAGAATATGGTAAAAGCTGGAACGTCAAAACAAGACCCTACGATGGCGTGCCAGAAATGCTTGATACACTGGCAACACACGGCCTGAAAATGGCGGTTCTGTCCAACAAACCGGACGAATTCACAAAACTATGCGTGACTGAATATTTGCCGAAATGGGCATTTGACATAGTTCTCGGTCAGCGCAACACATTACCTCTGAAACCAGACCCGTCTGGTGCATTGGAAATAGCTAAATGCCTGGATGTTCCACCCTCACATTTTATCTACCTGGGCGATACTGCCATTGATATGAAAACGGCTGTGGCGGCTAATATGTTTCCCGTAGGGGCACTCTGGGGTTTTCGGACTGGAAAGGAGTTGCTGGAAAACGGCGCTCAGGCGCTGATCAAAAGACCCCAAGAAATTCTGAATCTCCTGGATTTAACGCATAGGAATTCCAAACCATCTGTTCCTCCCCCTTGACTTCGTCGTGAGCTCAGTCGAGCGATGGGGGAGGCAAAGGTGGGGGTGAAGAATAAAGGCTGATCACCCTCCCTTATTCCCTCCCATCAAGGGAGGGATTGTTTTATTCGAGTTGTCACGAAGGTGACCTAATTTAATGTACAGGAATTTCAATTTTGTAAGGGCAATTCATGAATTGCCCCTACATGCAAATAAATCAAGTTGCCGAAGGCCTAATTTATCCAGTCACTTAACAAACGAATAAAACAACCGGGCAGGACATCAAAACCTCACCCAATGTGGAAACTTCTCAAGATCGAAATTACCTCTTCATCCCCAAGGTCATACCACTTCTCATATGCATCAGCCACGGCAAAGGTAAATCCGCTTCTCACATTGAGACAGACAATCTCGTCAACCTGTGGCAGGATCAAATCAACCGTTTCTTTCGGCGCTGTTGGAACGGCGACAACAACCTTTTCCGGTTTATGTCTTTTTATGAAATCTACGGCGGAGAGCATCGTATATCCGGATGCCAGTCCATCATCCACGATAATAACAACCTTGTCTTCAAGGAAAGGAAATGGCCGTCCTTCCCGGAAAAGCTCGTTGCGCCTTTTGATTGTATCCACCGTTATCTGTATTTGTCTTTTGACCTCTTTCTCTGTGAGATGGAGTTGACTGATAAGGTTCGTATTCAGTGATACCTCACCATCAGGTCCGACTGCACCAAATCCTGCCTCCGTGTTATCGGGTAACTGAATTTTTCTCACGATGATTACATCGAGGGGAAGTCCAAGGACTTTTGCTATCTCGGCGGCAACGGGAACTCCACCAGATGGGATGCCAAGCACTATGCCATCTATGTCTTTGTATTTTAAAAGTTTCTGGGCAAGAAGCCTCCCTGCTTCCTTTCTGTCTTTGAAGACATGCATCTTATTTCTGATTTATGTTCTCTCCAATATTCCTTGTTTTACCGGCTTTTCTTCATCTTTATCACAATCTCTTTCTCTTCTTTTTAGCATGCTGAACGTGGTTCAGAATCTTGCTTGTTAAATATCATATTCAAAACAGGTGTTTCTGCTCAGATGTCTTTTTAAAATGTTGTCCCCAATTGATGCCGCACAGCGGTTCTTCTGTGATGTCGGGATTTTTACAGCCGCACACATAGGCGTAAATTCCAAAATCGCTTGCCAACGCTGTAATCTGTTCGTAAGCACGTTTCCTATAGGCTACGTCTAAGGCAACAACCCGAGATTGTTCTGCCAGTAAATGAATCGACTTGGCGTTCTGATAATGCTCAAGGATTTTTGGTAAGAAAGGCGTTTTCCCAAGCGCTTTACATAGGTTTTTCTTTATTTGTGGTCTGAGGAATAGATAATTAATGCCTGTGGAAATTACTCCAAATTCCTGAAGCGTCTTGAACAAGGCTGTTAAATTCGATTGTGTATCGGTTACACCAGGAATCAGTGGATCTAATTTTACTTCCGGTGTAATGCCTATTGCACATAGCTGTTTAATATTCCGGATTCTTTCCTGAGGCGTTGCGGCGTACGGTTCCATCTTTCTTTGAATATATCGATTTAAAGTGGTGATGCCGATTTGAATATGCAACAATTCTTTGTACTGTCCGAATAACTGAAGAAATTTTGCGGGAATCCTGCCTTTGGTAAGCAGGTTTATACCAACGCCATATTCCAGCAAAATTCTCATTAATTCATACGTTACCTTGAGTACCTGTGGAATAGGCTGGAGGACATCGCAGGTTGGACTAAAAAATACATAGACAGGCAACTTCCGACGCGAGATCAGTTCTTTTTTTAATTTTTCCGGCATATTTCCATAAACGAATACTTTGCCGTCACCAGGATAGATCGAGTAACCTCTTGCATAGCAATAAGCGCATTGGTGGATGCAGCCCAGGGTCGGATTAATCGAGGCCACCTGACTGAGGCATTTTAGAGTGGGTCTGGTAAGGACGTGTCCTTTACGTTCAATAAAACCTATCTGCATTGCATGTAATACCTATTATTGTCGTTGATTCTGTTTTTCATAGATATTTGATTTTATCACGAATCATATTTATTTCGGATTGTGGATTTTGAAGTCATTTTTTATTTTTTCTGGCGGTTTTGATTGATGAAACGATAGTTGCGATCCATCTTTTCCTCCTATTCGTCCGATTTATTCTTTTTAAATCCGAAATCCGAAATCAGAATTCCGCAATCCGAAATTACATTCTACTCATTTATTTAATAAAAGTCCCCCATTCGCTCGATACAATAACAGATTTTCTTGTAGAGTATCATGGAAAGTATCGCGGTTTCCTTGATTGTCAATTAACATCCCAATGCCGATAATGTCTTCTGTTTTTGAAGGAGAGGAAAAGCCCTCACTATTGTCATTTGCACGATAACTATCATCCCCACAAAAATCGGCCAAAACACCCAAACCCTTTTCCAACCCGATACCTTGTGAAGAAGTTTCACTGCGATAAGCATCGTTCCCACTATAATCAACCAGAAACCCGATGCCGGTATCGTGGCCGCATCCCTGCGAGACGCCAAAAGAGCACTCGTATGTGTCGTCTCCTGATTTCTCTTCCAATAAACCGATAGCTGAATGGATACCCGCGCCCTGGGCATAACGACCGGCATAATATTTATCAGTACCCTCATTGTCATGCAGTAATCCTAATGAAAAATAGTATCCGTTGCCCTGTGAAAAATAGTCTCCATGATATTGATCGTTCCCTTTTTGGTCGATTAGCACACCGACACCTCCTGATGCGCCAACAATTGTTTCTTCCGGCCTGATGCCCATTCCCATTCCCTGAGACATGGATTGAAATGATTTTTCGGGGTCTCTGAAATCGGGATACTTACCTCCCGCAAAGTAGAAATCGTTCCCACAAGCATCTATCAATGCACCAAACCCTTTTGTAAATCCAACGCCCTGGGCAAATTGTCCGCTAAAATAGACATCGTTGCCTTTAAGGTCACTCAGCAGTCCTGCCCCAAAGAAACCGACTCCTTGGTTTAAGACATGACCGCTATAAAAATCATCTCCGTTATTATCTAGTAGCAACCCAATTCCAAAGAGGCACGATCCTTGTGAAAAATTTTGGCCCAAATACTTATCATTTCCGTCAAAATCCATTAGGATACCTATACCGAATCTTCCCGTACCCTGGGCAAAAGAATTTGCGGCGTTATAAACATCATTTCCTGAAAAATCAATGCAGATAGAAACGGGGACGTCCTTGTTGGATGCACCTGCATTATTGAAATAATAATCATCGCCTCCAAGGTCGATAATTACTGCCGCATCGGCATAATAATAAGAAGCGCCTGTCCCGCCCACTACGATTTTTCCTATGTTTGTATCCTGAATAAACAAGATATCTCCGGCAAAATCTTTTGTATCTTTACCATTACTACATAAATTGTTTTGTGAATTTTGACATCGAATAGGTTCAGGCAAGTTAAATGGTAATACTTTGGTTTGTGTTACATCTTGAGGTGTATTAGCGTCTGTTCGCTGTTCAAAATTTAGAAGGATAAGTTTGTTCAGCAATAACGAGACAGCTTCAAATAATTTTGAAAGATCGGCATTTTGAGACAATGCCAGCAATCTGGTAAGATCTTGTGGCGTTATCTTCTCATCGGGTAGCCAGACTTTCTGGGCATTTTGATACAAAAATTCAACTTCTTCATGGGATAAGTCGCGGAATGCCCCTTTTATGAAAGAAACACAGGGTGCTAAACCATTGATAACAAGCTGGAGTTGTTCCTGCAACGAGCCAGCCTCATCGATTTGTTTTCCTTTAGACGGATATTTAACATCTAATAAATCTGCCGCAAATTCCACTTGGGTACCTATATCTTTGTCTATCAAGCCGTCGTGGATGTTCTGACCGATCTGAGGGGTATCAAATGGGTGGAGCATTAAATAATCTACAATAGATAGGCGGAATGGATTTACTTTGTTATTTGTCTGAAAACCTTCTCGTACATATGCCTCTTCACCAATTCGCTGTATTGCCATTCCGAGTTTGTCTTTATATGACTCATTTTGAATGGCAAAATCGATGAAAGATTTTTCGGGTTTTTGAGATGAATCAGACATAGACCCTTCGTTCAACCCTGTCAGAGAAGAAACTGGTTCGGTCGTATTCGTAAGAAGTTTTGCAACTAATTTTGGTTTAATCACCATTTCTGTATCATTTCTGGAAACGGTAAGCCCAGGTACGCCCCCTGCCCCTGTTGTTTCAATTGTTTTTTTAAAGTTGATGAGATTGAGACCGTCCTTATCTATATCTATTGTAGTTTCGTTATTAATTTTCGTAATAATATCGCCTGTCTTCAAACCCGCCTCATCTGCGGGCGACCCCATGGTAATTTCCTTTACCAAAATGCCCTTTCCTTCAGCATTTTCCATAAAGATTCCCAGCCATCCTTTATTAAAATCGACCTTATTCTTCCTGAATCCCTTTTCTTTCAGATAAAAGAAGTTTTCGATATCAAACCTTTGGTCAGCGACAGACACCTGTATACTATCTTCAGCAAAGGTATCCATACACATCATGAATACTACAAGAATACACAAAAAAGGAACACAATATAAAATTTTATTGAACATGATTCAAGTTTGTTTTGTTATTATTAACCCCGGGTAAATGCTCTGATTTGAGCGTAGACAACTCTTGCAATAACTTTATAACTTTCTTGAAGATTATTTAATAGTTTAAAAAGATAAACCAAAACCAAGAATAATAGAAGCGCTTTCTAAAAGCAATGGGAAAATTCTACAATGGTAGCCTGTTTGAATAATTTTAACTTACGGTGTTTTTCTCAGAATTAAAGCTGTTGATATTTATTTGCCTATTTGGTAATTTATTATTATAAAATATCGTGTTTTAGCCTTAAAAAATTTGAAAAGGGAGACGTAGAATGAATCTATCCGAAGCAATTGATATGGTGACAAAAGATGAACGTGAACTGCAAGAAAAATACCTGAAGATGGCGGATCAGGAGACAGACCCCTTTGCAAAAGCATTCTTTAACAGAATTGTTAAAGATGCCGCAAAGCATGAAAAGAAACTGCACAAGAAATATGAAAAAATTCTGGCATCATTAAACAAGAAGACATTTTAGATTCTTATGCAGCGTTAATGACTCAGAAATAAAAAAGCCCCAATATCCTTTACAGATATTGGGGCTCTGATGTCGCAATTATAATTAAGTGACAACTCCCTATTTTTACACGCCAGTCGACTATAATCGATTATGCTATATAATATAAGAGTGCGCTTTTTAATAAAAATTTATAATTTGCGTACTTTTGTGGCCTTGTAGCCCTTCTGGTCCTTCATTACCTCGAACTCGACCTTATCTCCTTCTGCAAGGGTTCTAAACCCCTCGCCTTCGATCGAGGTTTGATGTACAAAAACATCATCTCCGTTGTCCTGGGAAATAAAACCAAATCCCTTCTTGTCGTTAAACCACTTCACGGTCCCCGTTGCCATTCTAAAATCACCTCCCTCTCATTTTAATAAATTTTCAAACATATAAAATTTCGCAATTATAATTAGTTGACTACTCTATATTATATTTATACAACGACGGCTAAAATCGATTTTGCTGTAATAAGAGTATTCTTTTAAAAATTTATAATTTGCGTACTTTTGTGGCCTTGTAGCCCTTTTGGTCCTTTATGACCTCGAACTCGACCTTATCTCCCTCGGCAAGGGTTCTAAACCCCTCGGATTCGATTGAAGTTTGATGTACAAATACATCCTCTCCATTATCCTGGGAAATAAAACCAAATCCCTTTTTGTCGTTAAACCACTTCACGGTTCCTGTTGCCATTTCAAAATCACCCCCTCTCAATAAATATTTAGAAAGATTATAAAATAAAAAAGGCTACGGGGCGCTAGCCTGCGTAGCCTTAAACATTACTATAGTTATAATGCAACTTTACGATACGACCAAACCACATGAACAGATAATATCAAACGATAAATATCAAAGCAAGGGAAAAAATAAAATTATTACGAAAATTGTACAGTAAAATTTAGTTGAATTTATAATGCATGTTTGTTAAACTTCAACCTTTAAAGTTATCAAAATTAACCCTTTGGTAACTGATATTTTTGAAGTGTAGGAGGATAATAAAATGACAACCGCTATCACGGAGATTGATCTTGATAAGCTATTGGAAGCAGAAACAATATCAAGAGAAACTGTTTTACATATAAAAGAACAAGTACACGTTTCTAAGGAAAACAGGGAAAAACTAGATAAAAAAATCGAGACGCTAAAGGTTGATATAAAAAAGGAACATGATGGGGCCAGATCGAAGGATTTAACTCTCCTATTAGGTATCTGCGAATGGGTAGTAGGAAGAATAAAAGAGGCAGTAGAGCCATTAAAGGAGGTGAAATCAAGGAAGTTAGGGGCTTATTTTTTGGGAAAATGTTACCGGGAATTAGGCGACTATAATCAGGCTTTGGAATGTTTTGAACGTGCAAAAAAGACAGACGCAGAAGAGTTTGATATCGTGATGGATATTGTTGAGACAAAAAGAATGTTAGGCAATATCGATGATGCATTAAAAATTATTAAAAGTTTTTCACATTCACATGCAAACAGCGCAGAATTGTATTATCAATGGGGACATTGTCTGGATGATCTGGGAGAGTATCAGGAGGCTTTCAATAAATATGAACAATCGCTTAAAATTGATCCCGACCATGCAAAGACTCTTTTCCGAATGGCATTTAACTACGACATGGGTGGGGAAGACGAAAAGGCCATAGAATATTACGAGAAGTGTACAAAGTTACACCCTACTTATAAGAATGCGTTTATCAATTTGGGAATACTGTATGAAGATACAGGCAAGCATGATGATGCGGTATATTGTTTTGATTCAATTTTAGATGCCGAACCAACCCATGACAGGGCTGCATTATTTTTAAAAGATGCAAGAGCCTCAATGATGATGTATTATGACGAGGAAGTATCGAAAAAACAAGGGAAAGAAAGCGAAGTGTTGAATATTCCCATTTCTGATTTTGAGCTTTCTGTGAGAAGCAAAAATTGTTTGGAAAAGATGAACATCCGAACATTGAAAGACCTTACCAGAATTACAGAAGCCGATTTGCTCTCTTTTAAAAATTTTGGAGAAACCTCACTCAATGAGATTAAAGCTATTTTGTCCCAAAAAGGTTTGCGGTTAGGTCAGGCATTGGAAAGCTACAATGAAGCCGATTTGTTTAGTAAAATAAATACAGACCAAGATAAGGATTCTATGGAGACTGTTTCAGAACTTGGACTCTCTACCCGCTGTAGCAATGCCCTTAGCAATGCAGGTATTGAAACAATTAGCGACATTAAAGAAAAAACTGAGAGTGAGTTGATACAAGAAGGTGTTAAACAAAATTATATAGATGAGTTAAAAGAAACTCTCTCTAAGATTGGACTGAGTTTAAAAACGAACGACGATTGTGAGGCGGATTTGGAAAAGAACGCAACAGAGTAGTATCTTCAAAGTTTTTTTCGGATGGTTTAATTACCATATGCTGGGGACGACGCGTACATGTTAGATTACATCCGAGGACGGGTGATTAACAAATCTCCAACCCGCCTGATCTTGGAAGTAGCGGGCATCGGTTATTTATTACACATTCCACTATCTACCTTCGAGAAAATCCCCAAACATGGTGAAGTTACAATTCTCACCCAGTTATTTATAAGGGAAGATCAGATAAAGATTTTTGGATTTGCAACGGGGGAAGAAAGGAATTTATTTCAGTTATTGTTGTCGGTAAACGGCATAGGGCCTAATACGGCAATTACGATACTATCCGGGAGTACGGTAGATGATATTAAACGTGCCGTAATAAATGAAGACGCAAAGGCATTGGAAAAAATCAAAGGCGTGGGGAAAAAGACCGCTGAGCGAATTATCCTGGAGCTTAAGGAAACCATAAAAGAAATTACAACATCAATATCCACGGGTATGGATGTCCAACAAAAGGCGTTTGTATCAGATGCAGTCATGGCGTTGATTTCCCTGGGTTATGGGAGGTCAATTGCTGAAAAGGCAGTAAGCGATGCAGCAAAAAAATTGCAAACAATCGACAACATTGAGGTACTTGTTAGGGAAGCGCTGAAATATAAGGCCTGATACTCCTGTAAGATTCCTGACCATATTATAGGATTCGAATCCCCATTTCCATGAGGACAAGTATGTTAAAAGAAGATATTTTATCCTCTACGATAATCGTTGAGGATAAAAATCTAGACCTTACGCTTAGGCCGAAACGGTTCAGCGATTTTATTGGACAGAATCGTATAAAAGAAAATCTGCTCATTTACATAGAAGCTGCAAAGAAAAGGGGAGAACCACTAGACCACATCTTGTTTTCCGGACCTCCTGGCTTAGGAAAAACAACATTATCGCAAATTATTGCCAATGAAATTAACACAGCAATTAAAACGACGTCAGGTCCTATCCTGGATAAACCCGTGGACCTTGCGGGTATCCTGTCAAACTTGCAGCAGGGAGACATCCTTTTTATCGACGAAATTCACAGGCTGAATACAACGGTTGAAGAGTATTTGTATTCAGCAATGGAAGATTTTTCCATCGATATTATCATCGATCAGGGACCTAAGGCAAGGTCGGTTAAAATCAATTTGCCAAAGTTTACGCTCATTGGATCGACTACCCGCGAAGGGTTACTTACCGCTCCTCTTCGTTCCCGTTTTGGTGTGTTGGAGAAACTGGAGTTCTATCCATGGACTGACCTTTACAAAATTGTGAATAATTCTGCCCGCATTCTCTCTATTCAAATAAACGAGAAAGGTGCGGAAATTGTTGCAAAACGGTCACGAGGCACCCCAAGAATAGCTAATAGATTTTTAAGACGTATTCGGGATGTTGCGCAGGTGCGTGGAAACGATATTATTACCGAAGAAGTAGCCAGAATTGGTTTGGAAATGTTGGGTGTGGATGAGAATGGTTTGGGAGATATGGACCGTAAAATACTGGAAACCGTGATCCGGTATGGCGGCGGTCCTGTCGGATTGAAAACCATTGCTGTTTCGGTAAGCGAAGAAGAGGATACCATTGAGGAGGTGTACGAATCGTTTCTGATTCAGAAGGGATACCTGGATAAAACGCCTCGTGGAAGGATTGCCACAAAGCTGGCATATGAACATCTCGGGTATAATGCAGAAACAGGACTCCAAAAAAGGCTCTTTTAAAGGAGTCAGTATATGAATCTATTGTTACATATATGCTGTGCATGTTGTCTATGCGCACCATTAAATGAGCTGAGAAAAGAAGGTTTTGAAGTTACCGGGCTCTTTTACAATCCAAATATACATCCATTCCTTGAATTCAGGCGAAGATTGAAGGCTTTGCGTGTATTTCAGGAAAGCGATCCCATCCCGGTCATATACTATGAGGAGTATGGTATAAGGGAATATTTGAAGAATGTCGATTATGAAGGGGACGATCGTTGTGCCGATTGTTACGCTTTACGGCTCAAATTTACTGCGGATTACGCAAAGAAAAATGGATTTGATGCCTTCACGTCCACGATGTTGTTTAGCGTCTATCAGAAGCACGAACAATTGAAAATGATTTCAGAAAATTTATCAAGAGAACATGAGGTTGATTTTGTCTATCGTGATTATCGTCCCTTGTCTGAATGCAGCCATAATATAGCCAGAAAAAAAATGATTTACAGGCAGGGCTATTGTGGATGCGTCTTCAGTGAATATGAAAGATACAAAGATACCACCCGAGAGTTATACAAAGGCAACAGCCCCTATAATAAAGAAAACTCTCGTAAGATTTTAGGTACCGAAAAGGAATTGCAGAGGTGCGACTGTTTTGGATAGATGCGATTGATTGAATGGTAATTCCTTGATATTTGCTTCAATGACTCTGGTCAGGTTGTAAATTTATGAACAGCACGAAAGCACAGAAAAAAAGGACTATTCTATTGCCTTCGATAATCGTGAGCACAAGATGATATGGGTAGGACATTACTCTTAATGATCGCAACGTTATTACCAGCTATGTCTGTAGGAACACATCTTTCATGCCAGAGAGGTACTACTGTAGTTCATGATTACGGACATCTCTTAGATAAAATACCCGTCTTGCGTGTGCTTCTCATAAATGACACTCGAGAAGCTCAATTAGCTATCAATGGCAGCTATCAGATTACTGGCAGTTTGACGAATATTATCGACCAGGGACAAGGACTGCAAAAGTCTAAAATATTTATAACGAATGGCTGTATTAATATCGGGAACAAGCAGTATAACAATAGTGAAATACGGATTACGGGTCTGCGCGATGGAGCAATTGAATTAAATAATATACGGTATCGCGGTGAAATCAGGATAGTACAGCAATTTAATAATAAATTCTCAGTAATCGAGGAAGTAGATTTAGAAAGTTTTATTTCAGGTGTTCTTGGCAGTGAAATGCCACCAACCTGGGATGAAGAGGCTTTGCGTGCCCAGGCAGTAACAGCAAGAACCTATGTGATGTATAAGAAGAAGGTAAGAGGGAATGAAGCCTACCATCTGGACATGTTGGATCTTGCGTATCGTGGTATGTCTTCTGAATCGCCGAGGCTCAACAAAATCGTCCAGGATACAAAAGGCGTAGTTATGGTTTACAATTGGAATATCTTCCCTGCCTATTTTCATAGTACGTGCGGTGGGCATACGGAAGATGTTCAGAGTGTATTCGGGAAAGACAGCATACCGCCTTTAAGTGGTGTGATGTGTAACTACTGTAATAACTCGAAATATTCCAGATGGAGTACGGATATTAACAAATCAGAAATCGAAAGAAGGTTGGGGGATGCGAAGGTATATGTGTCAAACATTTATTCAATAAAGGCTATAAACCTTGGGGCCGGCAAGCATGGTTCGCGGGTGGAAATTGTTTCTGCAAACGGAAGCAAAGAAATGAATGCGAATGATTTCCGGTTGATGGTTGGCCCTAATTATTTATACAGCACGGCCTTCGATTCAAAAAATAATGGGAAAAGTATTACTTTTTCAGGGAGAGGGTGGGGACATGGTGTGGGACTTTGTCAGTACGGCGCTCAGGCCATGGCTGAAAAGGGTTTTCAGTGGACTGCTATTTTAAAACATTACTATCCGAAGATAGAGTTGGTTCGAGTATATTAATGCCTCTAAGTGGAGATGTTGTTGGATTTTAAAGTCCTGGCGGTTGATAAGCAGACAAAGGCTCGGTGTGGTGAGATTCAATTGGCTAATTGTAAAATACCCACACCCGTTTTTATGCCGGTCGGTACACAAGGTACAATCAAAACTTTAACGCCAGAGTATTTAAAAGAGACTGGTACAAAGATTATCTTATGTAATGCGTATCATCTCTGCCTGAGACCCGGCGAGAAAATTATTAGGCATCTGGGCGGCCTTCATAAATTTATGGGTTGGGGAGGCGCAATTATTACCGATAGCGGTGGATACCAGGTTTTCTCACTTACCGGACTGATAAAGGTTTCTGATAACGGGGTGGAATTCCAGTCACCGATAGATGGAACAAGGTTATTCCTTACTCCGGAAAGAATGACGCAAATACAAAACGACATCGGTGCAGATATCATCATGGCATTCGATGAGTGTGTCCCATATCCATGCGAACAAGATAGGGCGAGCGTGGCCGTAAAGAGAACGCTTAATTGGGCAGAACGTTGTTTAAGTGCACACAAGAATAAGCAACAAACGCTCTTTGGTATCGTGCAGGGAGGTGTGTTCAAGGAGCTTCGTATCGAATGTGCAAGAAACCTCACGGAAATAAATTTTGAGGGATATGCAATCGGTGGTTTAAGTGTGGGAGAAGGCAGTTTTCTGATGAACGAAGTGCTGGACTATACGGTGGAATATTTACCAAACGACAGACCTCGATATCTGATGGGTGTTGGATTTCCTACGGATATCCTGGATGCCGTAGAACGTGGAATTGATATGTTTGATTGCGTAGTTCCCACCCGCAATGGAAGAAACGGATGTGCCTTTACCAGTACAGGGAAGATAAAGATACTGAACAGTCAATACAAAGAAGACGCTAAACCCCTTGATGAAATGTGCGGTTGTTATACATGCCAGAATTTTACAAGGGCATACTTGCGACATCTTTTTATGGCGAACGAGATACTGGGATTAACCTTGATGTCATTGCACAATATATATTATTTTCAAAATCTGATGCAGGAAACAAGAGAATCCATTAAGAAAGGTGCATTCAAAGATTTTAAAACTAACTTTTTATTAAAACAGTCAGAAACCAGTAAGAATTAATCCGCAATCTATATTTTGAGTTAAACTTTTTCAATACGGGTAAGGAGGAATATTATGTTTTTTTTATTACAAGCGGCTGCAAAACAATCATCGCCAGGTGGCATGCTGTCCATGCTGCTTCCTTTTATACTAATGTTTGTTGTGATGTATTTTCTAATACTAAGACCGCAGAAAAGAAAGGAAAAAGATCGCAAGGCGCTGCTGGCCAGGGCCAAAAAGAACGATAGAGTCGTAACAGCCGGTGGAGTCCATGGAACTATTACATCCGTACGAGAGAATGAGATAATCCTCCGAATCGACGATGCTAAAGATGTGAAGGTCAAGCTTGATAGGAGTGCTATTGCTGCGGTATTAGAGGTTTCTCACGAAGAGACAGAAGAACCAAAAGAAATTGCAAAAGAAAGTAAGGAAACAAAGTAACCCATTATTATTTGTGAAACAGCTATTTATTACGAACAGCGGAAAGGGAGCCTGTTGAGGAGAAACAAATGATTAAAAATTTAAGGTGGAAAATACCTCTCATTGTCGTGGTTATCGCTATCGGTATAATGATTTTGTATCCACCGGCAGAAAAAGTTTTAAAGAGGGAGAGCGTTAAAGAAATCGACGGCAAGATCGTTGAGCGGACAACACTGGAAAAATCATGGACAAATTTCTTCATAACAAATCCCGTTATTCGCGAGACGATTGTCAGTGAAGAAACAGATAAAGACGGAAAGCAGGTACGCAACAAGACCGTCGAATATACGTCAAAAGGTAAAATAAAGCTTGGATTAGACCTCAAGGGCGGCTCCGAATTACTTTATAAGGTAAGGGTCGATGAAAGAGAAGACCGTCCGGGTATTACAAAAGAAATTATTGAGGTGTTAAAGAAGAGAATAGATCCCCAAGGAGTTATAGAATACAGGATTCAAGAGCATGGCAGCCATCGAATACTTATTCAGGTTCCCGGCGCTACAAAGACGGAAATAGAGGCGTTGAAGAATCGAATTACGCGTCTTGGTAAACTCGAATTCAGACTGGCAGCCAGCACTGATACGCCGGAGTACAAGGATGCAATAGAAGGGAAACAAGTTCCCGGTTATTACAAACACTGGTTAAGAAAGAAAAAGGGAGAAGAAGGCGAAGCGAATAAATGGTACCTTATTCGAAACAAAACTGAGATATCTGGAGAACACCTAGCCAGAATATATGCCGACCGCAAGGGAATAGAGCCTGTCGTCGGTTTTGAATTTGATGCTATTGGCAAATCCAAATTTGGGCAACTCACCGAGAGAAACATTGGTAAACCCCTGGCAATTATCCTCGACAGCACTCTTTACTCGGCGCCTGTCATTCGTGATCGCATTCCAGGGTCAGGGATTATTGAAGGAAATTTTACGCAGGATGAGGTTAATGAACTCATTGCCATCATGCGGGCGGGAAGTCTTCCGGCAGATCTCGAACTCGAAATGGAGACTATGGTTGGACCAAGCCTGGGAAGGGATTCGATTAATAGAGGATTGCTGGCAGGCGCTATCGGAGGCGCCTTTGCTATCCTTTTCATCGGAATCTATTACATGGGCGTAGGGTGGGTTGCTAACTGTGCAAACGCATTAAATATCTTTCTGATAATTGCAGCAATGGCGTTACTCAATGCTACTACGACACTTCCCGGTATAGCGGGCTTGGTACTTATGATCGGTATGGGAATTGATGCCAACGTGCTGATTTTTGAAAGGATTCGCGAAGAAAAGGCCAAAGGGAAACCGGTCCGTGCGGCCGTTAAAGCAGGCTATGAAAAGGCATTTTCTGCTATATTCGATTCTAACGTCACAACTTTGATTACAGGGGTAATACTTGCTGCCGTGGGCACAGGTCCTGTGAAAGGATTCGCATGGACATTGATTCTGGGTTTAATTATTAACCTGTTTACTGCCATTTTTGTAACGAGAGTCATATATGAATTGTTTATGGATTTGACCTGGATCAAGAATTTCTCCATGTTTAAACTTATTGGCATTCCTAATGTTAAATTCATTAATTATCGTTTTATTTTGGTTGCTGTTTCTGGCGCATGTATCATCGGTGGAATAACAACGTTTGTTCTGCGTGGAAACAAAAAATATGACATCGATTTTACTGGCGGAACTCTGGTTCATTTACACCTGAAAAATTCAACTCCGGCAGGATTTATAAGGAATGCGCTGGGTGAAACGGGTTACGAAGAAGCCGAGGTGCAGAGTATTTTATCTGGAGAAAATCTGGCACAGTTTGCATCTACCTCAAATGAATTTGGCATCCGAATAAAAGAACTAAACGAGAAAAAGGTAAAACAAAAATTAACAGAGGATATAAAAAGTGCTCTGGATAAAGCCGGACTGACTGCCGAGATGGACTTTATTGAACCAACCGTTTTTAATCTCAGGCTGCAAAAACCAACCGATGAAATAGTTATTCAAAAGAACATAAAGGCGGCTGGTTACAGTGAAGAAGATGTAGTATCTATAACACCTGTTAATCAGCCTGCAAAAGAATATTTGGTGAGTGTTGCAGGTCTGGAAGATGTCAAAAAACGCCAACAATTAATGAATGCGATTGTTGATGGATTGAAAAATAATCTTGTATACCACGATATCAAAATAACAATGGGGGATATCGCCGAGGCATTACAAACACAGGATGTCAATATGCAAGCATCTAAGCCTTTTATAGACGTTGAATCCAGCGAACAGATAGATCCCCTTATCTTCAATCAAGAGTTAAATAGACAGGGATTTGGTAATATTTCAGTATCATCACAATCAAAAGATTCAGCAACAGCACGTGCAAGGAAATTGAGAATAGAAGGACCGAGAACAATCTTGCAGGACATAAAGCAGACAGTGAAAGAAACGGTTTCAATACCGAGTATTTATAATACCGGAGATACAGCAATCAATGTCGAGCTAAAAGAAAGTATAAGTAAGGGGAATTTTATAGCGATGATCCATGGAATCAAACCCATTAAAGATGCTGTTAAAAGTGTGTATGCGCTGAATGCTCCGGCACAATTATTTGCAATTTACGTGAAGCCTTTGAGTGCAGGAAAGGTACAGGAGAAAATCAAGGAAGACATCGTGAATACGTTTAAAGACAATCTATATGCAGAAAAAATAGATGTCTCTTTTGAATTACTGAACGATGTTTCTGTCCAGGGAAAGGAATCGAGTCCGGCACAATTTCGCATGACATTGTCAAAACCGCTGAAAAAAGAAATTATTGAAGAAGCGCTGACTTCTGCGGGATATTCCAATATGCTTGAACAGGGGTTAGAGTCCGGAATGGAATATCAAACCGTTAAGATCGCTTTCAATTCTCTACAAAATGAAGAGGCTATTAAAAACACCATTAAAAACGCATTTGAAATGCCTAATCCACTGAAAAGGGTTGTAAGTATTGGCGCCACGGTTGCAGGTGAGATGAAAAGCCGTGCCATTTTGGCTGTAATCTTCTCTTGTATTGCAACAATATTCTACGTGTGGTTCCGTTTCGGAGATTTCAAATTTGGTTCTGCTGCAATTATTGCGGTAATCCATGATATCCTGATTACCCTGGGCGCTGTGGCTGTTGCAGACTATTTGTTTGGAAATATGAAAATAGATAGCGCCATGGTAGCCGCGTTTCTGACTGTGGTTGGTTATTCCCTGAATGATACCATCGTTATATTTGATAGGATCAGGGAAAACATGGGAGTGCGGGGCAATGTTTTAACACCACAATTGGTTAACGACAGCATCAACCAGACGTTAAGCCGTACCCTCCTTACAGGTATTACGACTATTGGTGTGCTGTGTGCGCTGTTTTTCCTGGGAGGCGCAGAGATTCATGGATTTGCATTTGTCATGTTAGTAGGTATTATCGTCGGTACGTATTCTACAATATTTATCGCATGTCCTATGCTCCTTAAGTGGAAGGGACTTCCTTCAAGTCAGGCATTGCCCAGGCAAAATCCCACAATTCAAAGAAGGGAGGGAGTAGCTAAGAACACATGAAAACGATAGGAAATGTGGTATAAAATCAATTGCACGTGAAGTACGTTTGGAGGAGTGGATATTTAATTTGGTTTTTTTCATTCCTATATAACCCTCGAAAGGACTAAAAACAATGAAAAGAGATGTGCAAGTTGGTGTAATTTTAGGGGTGATTATTCTGGCAATCATTGGTGTCTTCCTTAGCACAAGAACCGCCGTTAAAGAACCAACTATTCCTATCCCTGAAGCGGAGGAAGACACACAAGTAGGTGCGCTGGATATAAATGAACTACCGCAGTCTCCTCCCAACGCATCTCAGGATACTTTTAAGGAAATAACAACGACCGGACAGAATACGGAACAAAAGGCAGAGCCTGTTATAAATACGGCTAAAATTCAGGAACAACCGGTTGAACAGGAAGACAACGTAATTGAAGGGGTGTGGAAGAAGGCAAAAGAAGAACCAGGAAACGTATCAACGAGTGTATCTGAAACCGCAGGGCAGGAAATTTGGAAGGATGTTTCTTCTGAGAGTGAAAAAAAATCTACCTCAAAATTTCAGATACACAAGGTACGATCTAATGATGACCTTCATAAAATAGCCAAAAAGTATTATGGAGACGTCTCTAAGTGGTTACTTATTTTTAATGCAAATCAGGATAAGATTCAAGACCGAAACAGTCTCAAGATCGGTACAGAACTTATTATCCCAGAAGAAAAACCAACATCACAGAAGACAAAGGCAGAAACGACTACCCCTGCGCTTTCACAAGTAACTGAAGTGGAAGATACTGCACAAACAGGGAAAAAACACACAGTAGAACAAAGCGATTCGCTTTACAAACTAGCCGTGAAATATTATAATGACGGTGCAAAATGGAATAAAATATTAGAAGCCAACAAAAAAATTCTAAAAAATCAAAATTCTTTGAAAGTCGGACAGGAACTGGTTATTCCAGACCATTAATGCTTTAGAAGGAGCAAGATTAATGAAGGTTAAAAATGTTTTCCCAGATGTCAAAACCACCCTTTTTTGCTTAACCGCAAACGCACTCATAATGTCTAGTATATTACCAGTCTCTGACATTTATGCCCAAGACTCAGCGAACAGTTTCCCCATGTATAGATACAACTTGCAGAGAACGGGCCGGGTGCCATTTGCAGGCCCTTTCAACGAAAATTTAAAATGGAGTATTTCCAGCTCTGGAGAAATATGGTCTTCTCCTGTGGTGGATTCTGACGGGGTTATCTATGTGGGCAGCACGGATGGGAATTTGTTATCTATCACTCCGAAGGGAAAAGTTTTATGGGCCTTTAAAACAACCGACGAAATATTTGGCGCACCAGCAATCGGTACCGATGGTATTGTTTGTTTTGGCTCTGCCGATGGGAGAATCTATGCACTCAATCCTGACGGAAAGCTGAAGTGGAAGTTCCAGACAGGCGGGGCTGTTCATTCGTCTCCTGCTGTTGGCGACAAAGGAACGGTGTATATTAGTTCTTACGACGGAAAACTCTATGCTATTGCTGCAAATGGAAGACTCTTATGGAGCTATAAAACAGGGGCATCGATTATGACCTCATCGCCTTCCATAGGGAAAGACAATACCATTTATATCGGTTCCTGGGATAAGCATCTGCATGCATTAAATGCAGATGGAAGTGCAAAGTGGAATTTTGAAACTGAAAACAAAATAGATGCCTCTCCTGCCGTTGGCGAAGGCACTGTTTACATTACTGATATAAATGGCAAGCTATATGCCATTAATCTTGATGGAACTCTAAAGTGGGGATTTGATTTGGGAGGCAGAACACATTCTTCTCCTGCAATTGATACAGACGAAACAATTTATGTGGGAACGCAAGAAGGCAATCTTTATGCAATAGCAAAAGATGGTACGCTTAAATGGAAATTTAAAACCGAAAAATCTATTACCGCCTCCCCTACGGTTGATGCTAATGGTGTCATTTATATAGGTTCATGGGATGGTAAATTATATGCCGTTAATACCGACGGCACCCTTAAGTGGCGCACAACAATTGGCGAGCCATTACTTTCTTCACCGGCTATAGACTCAAAAAACACTCTCTATGTTGGTTGTGTAGACTGGAAACTCTACGCTATAGGACAATAAGTTTTTAAAAGTTGCAAAAATTTTTTTACTAAATGAGTATTTTTGGTTATAATAAATTTTATTAATTGTTTATCTAATCCTAAAATAACATGTAGAGCGGGTTTTATCCCTCTCTCCTTACTTAAGCACACACGTCCTGTGCGGGAGATGCAGTAACATGATTGGTATATCAAAGTTGTACTGTGGTACCGTAGAACCGTCCGACGCATTACGATATGGTAGAGAATCCAAAAAACTACCGTCACATTTATTACAATTTTCTCAAGACAAGAAACCAGTTGTAGTATGGAATGTAGGGCAACGCTGCAACTTAAAATGCATTCATTGTTATTCTCAATCAAAAGATATAGAATACCCTAATGAACTGTCCACAAAAGAAGCAAAGGCAATGCTGGATAGTCTGGCAGAATATGGAGCTCCTGTAATCCTGTTTTCAGGTGGAGAACCACTCATGAGACCCGATCTCCTCGAATTAATTGGTTATGCCAAGGAGAAGGGATTGCGAGCCGTTATTAGCACGAATGGCACTTTAATTACAAGGGACAAGGCAAATGAATTAAAAAAATTCGGGCTCTCCTATGTGGGGATCAGCCTGGACGGCCTCAAGGAAACAAACGACCGTTTTCGTGGTATTCCCGGCGCATTCGATGCCGCCCTGGAAGGTATCAGAAATTGCATGTCTGTGGGGATTAAGGTAGGTCTGCGTTTTACGATCAACAAGAGAAATGCCCACGATATCGCTGGTATATTTCAACTCATTGAAAAAGAAAACATCCCGAGGGTTTGTTTTTATCACCTGGTATACTCAGGAAGGGGTTCCAACCTAATCGAAGAAGACCTTTCCCACAAAGAAACCCGCGAGGTTGTTGATCTTATCATTAATAAAACCAAGGAGGCGCACGACAGAGGTCGTAAAATCGAGGTGCTCACCGTGGATAATCACGCCGACGGCCCATACATATATTTACGACTTTTGAAAGAAGATCCCAAGAGGGCAAAAGAAGTGTTTGAACTCCTCCAGTGGAATGAGGGGAATAGCTCTGGTAAGGGACTTGCCTGTATAAGCTGGGATGGGGAAGTATATGCCGATCAGTTTTGGAGACAATACTCTTTCGGAAATATCAGAAAAAGAAAGTTTGGCGAGATATGGGAAGACACTTCCAATGAGTTAATGGCTAAACTCAAGAATAAAAACCCTTACGTTAAAGGGCGTTGCGCTAAGTGCAGATGGCTCAATATATGCAGTGGAAATTTCAGGGCAAGGGCAGAGGCATATTATGGCGATATATGGGAACATGATCCCGCTTGCTACCTTACCGATGAAGAAATAGGAATTGAATCCGAATCTCCCAAAAAAGTCAGACAAAAAGTAAGTATTCACTAAACTAATCACGAAATCAAGGGTTGCCTCAAGTGTATTCTCCACATTTTAAAATATTCTCAAAATATATAACCTAAATTCTGCAATCGGCTTTTTTGATTACAAAAAAGTCTTTTTCAATTTAATAACTAACATGCCAATCAAACATTAGAAGATTATAACAAAAGGAGAATGTTAAATGACTGATGCTGCAATTTCAAACCGTTTAATCTTACCAGCATTTGGGCAAGCCATTGGTGTAGTAATGATACTGATTGGATTAATCTCATACCTTCCTATCTTGAATGAAAAAAAATCGGTATGTTGGGTATTCTGGAGTATTTTTGGAGCTTTGTTCGTTTTCAGTTTATTCATGTTCTGGATTTTTGATATTGGATATTTGTTTATGAATATGCTAAAAAGTGGATTGGGGGTAGAGAACATAGGAAACAATAAAGATGTGAGTATTGAAAGCGTGGATAAATTTATTTTTTGTCTTGGAGTGTTTGACTCGATTATACTTTCTATTCTTGTAATGGCAACTGGCGGTTTAGCAAAAAGCGTGTATTCCCCTATTTTTCTTGTAATACCATCGGCGGTGCTAATTTTCACTATAAATCCATCAAACAAGGTATGGTGGATTATATCTATTATCCTAATTGGTATTATTTTCTCTTGGGTTTCTTACGTTTGTCCAAGAATTTTGAATTTTTTCTCTATTAAAAAAAATATTATTGAGTTCTGGAATGTGCAAAAAAATGATAATTGGAGACATGGCTTTTGTATTTTTTTAATAACTTTATTTTCTACTGGTGTAATTATGTTAGACGCTATAAAAAAGAAGTTTTAAAAAAATTAAAACACTAAAATTAAATGTTAGATAGTGAAATAATTAATAATATAGATTGCACAAGTACCCAAATAATTGGGAACTTTTGCTTAAAAGAATTAGAAAAATTCCCTAGAAATAGTATGGGTTTTATCACTTTATGCGAGTATTTGAAAAGCGAAAATGAAACTTGTAGGAAAGAGGCAACGGTGCTACTTGGGCAAATTCTTAGACCATGGGCATTGACTTTCCTTCTAGACGTTTGTCTTTTTGATAAAAGCGAGGGTGTAAGGTTATTATCAATTTCCTCAATTATCGAGATAGCTCGTAAAAGTCCAAAAAGCATGATTAAGGTTCAAAAAAAGGCTTTGCATCCCATCTTCAATTCTTGGCAACATTACCCAACAGTCAGATATTTACGTGCTGTACACTGGGCATTATCATGTTTTAAATATAGAAAAAATGATGCTGAAAATATTATTAAAATTATTACTAGAAAACAAAAAATTGTTATAGAAACCGCGATTGCAATAGAGATGGATGCAATAATTAATACTGTAACTGTTCTTGGTGGTATTTAGGGTGGTATTTAGGGACACATCCCTTTTAGGGTAACGTCAAAGTCAAAGGAACGAGGGAAGTTGTAAGAGTAAGTGAAGGGATTAGGGTCACCTTCATATTTCAATTGCCAAATATGAGAAACAAATAAAAAATTGAATTATGAAGGTGACCCTTGATTGTCTTGAGCATTTTAAAATATGTAATTAAAATTTATTGCCATCATATGAGTAATGAGATCGTAGTGCCCATCTATAGGACCTTGTACAGCATCACCCACAGAGTTATCTACCTTTCGATTTTCATAGAATACTGTTCCGTAAGCAAAGTCTATCCCTTTATTTAATTTTTTCCCCCAATTATACCCAAGACCTGTAAAAAGTCCATGTCGGCTGCTCTGTGGAACTGAAGGCTCAAAGGTATCACTCGGGACTGGTGACTCATGGAAGGTATAACCACCCCTTACTTTTAGGGCTTCATTCAGCTTATATTCCCCGCCCAGAGCGAAACTCAAGGTATTGTGCCAGTTTCGTACATCCTCCTTATTTGCTTCTAGTAAGGCATTTGTTGTATCAAAATCGTATTTGATAACGTCAAACCGAGACCAATTTGTCCACTGAACATCGGCTTCTATACTCCAAAGATTATTATGTTTATATGCATAGCCTAGTGAGATCATCTCTGGTAATGTGGCATCCGTAGTGGTCCGTGTATCGAAATCATCAGAACCAAATACTGCTGTGGTTGCACCGCTTAATTTAGAGAGTTTTAGTTTGCCATTAAAATCTATATCTGCCTTACTTCTGAATAAAATGCCAACACTATGACTTGGAGTGATATTAAATAGCATTCCTGTATTGTATCCGAATGCATCGCCGTGCATTTTGCTATCCTGAAGTCCATCAGGAGTGCTGGCATCTAGGGAGGTACCTGTTAAAGCAGAATTAATTAGCCCCACATTAACATGTCTCCCCTGCTCTACATTAGCATAATAATAATCCAGTCCGACTCCTACTGAAAAGAAAGAAGATGGTTTATACGTAATGGTTGGATTTACATCGATAATTCGCAAATTAAAGTCTGTAACGACATATCTTGAGAATCCATCGCCGTCCCATTTGCCCTGGAGGCCGTAAGGGACATTTATGCCAATGCCAGCTGCTAATTTATTTTCTATGATTGGGCTGGTAAAGTACATATTTGGTATGGTGTTTACTTTTGTGTCCATATCCTCACTCACACCATTACCGTGATATTCTATGGAGGGAAGGACAAAACTTGCACCCAGAGAAAGCTGTGGTTTTTGTAATTGCGTAAGACCGGCCGGGTTAAAATAGATTGCAGAGGCATCGTCTGCACGGGCAACAAATGCATTCCCTTGGGCAAGCGCTGAAGCGCCAAGAACTGGATTGTGTAATCCGGATGCCCCCTGTGCTAAGACGTTCTTGCCACAAAAGGAGAAGATAAAGATAAAAGTATAGACAACAACTAATCGTTTCATGCCGATTATAAATTACCTATACCGATGTTTATTAACATGACAGGAATTAGAAAGTTTATTTTGTAATTTTCCTTAGTTGCTTCCACCTAGATGCCAGATTTCACAGCATTTTTTAATGATGGAAAGAACTTTTTCGGCTAAAATAGGCATAAATTGCGTGCCTATACCTTCTGTAATAATTTTAAACGCTTCTTGATTAGAATATTTTTTACGATAATATCTGTCCGTAGTCAACGCATCGTAAGCATCTATGACAGAGAAAATGGCGACCTCCTGAGGAATTGCTTCCCCCACTAGACCGTGAGGATATCCCTTACCATTATACCATTCATGGTGGTAACGTACTATTGGTAAAGCTTCTTTCAGGAAATTAATGGGCTCAAGAATATTATAACCTATCTCAGGATGCTGTTTCATTAAGAAAAATTCTTCCTCAGTAAGATCATCTGTTTTTGTCAGTATATCATCTCTCACCCCTATCTTTCCTATATCGTGAAGAAATGCTCCATACCGCAATTTTGCAATTTGCGCCTCGTTCATGCCCAATTCTTTCATTATTAAGCCGAACAATAAAGACACTCTTTTAGAGTGGCCTGCAGTATAAGAGTCTTTAGCGTCTATAGCAAGTAATAGAGATTCTGTGGTAGAGAAGAAGTTTTTGTGAACGGCGCTCCTCAGATTATACACAAGCTTGTCTTTTTCATAGGATTCAATACGATGTTGTAACGCCCTTTCTACTGTTGTATATATCTCAGATGGCTCAAAGGGCTTAATAATATAATCAAATGCTCCACTTCGAAATGCTGTAATTGCGGTTTGTGATGAAGGAAAGGCAGTAATCATGACTACCGGAATATTAGATTTATCAGAATGTATCTGCTTAAGAAAATCAAGACCATTTTCTTTGGATATTTTTATATCGAGGAAGATCAGTTCTGGTTCGATGATCTTTAAGCTATCGATTGCCTCATCAATGTTTGAGGCAGTTGATACATAATACTTATCCATCAGGATCATTTTTAGCGATTCCCGTACACCAAGATCATCATCGACCACAAGTATACTTGCTGATTTTATTCTTTGAACCATAATTTAATTCCTAAAAAATAAGCTCATCCAAGATTTCAGATTTGTTTTTTTGTCAGATTTTTTATAACAGCGTAGGTATTAAAACAATTTATGTACCAATCTTTACAAAGGAATTACTGATAAATTGTAACTCCTTTGTTTCCGTGATTAAGCTCACAATTTTAATTAATTTGCAAGAGTTTATTGTCAATATAGTAATTTATGATATTGATTACTCTTTGCATAATCCACAACAAAAATGTCAAAGCAATGTTCAATATTGTGCGTATTTTATAAGATTTATCTTACAATAGCATTAAATTTTTGCGAAAATTCAGATTAATTTTAAATAAAACTAACAGCTACATAGCAAATTATTTATTTTGAATTACGTTAGCTTTGATAAGACTAATTGTTTTAACAAGTATATTATCTCTACTACACTAGAATTTTGATTATTGATTATAAAAAGTATTTTTACCGTTAATTAACCACAGTAACAATTGGTACACTAGTTGCTTCAATAGGGATAAAGAGGAGTATTGGGTTTTCGGTAGACCTGTAATTGTTATTTTAGGGTGTACTGTTTTCAGTAATACCTCCCCGCAGGTGTGACTATAGGTTATTTATGTGAGGATGACACTGTGTATTCTTTTCTTGTAGTCTCAAACGATAAGGCAATGAATGCTTTTTTTAAGAAATCTTTGAGTAAAGATTACGTAGTCCATATTGCCAGGACACATGATGAGGCGCTGCAAATATTTCTCAAAATAGACATCGATGT
>JACRII010000006.1 GCA_016235875.1 Planctomycetota bacterium | reverse complement strand
TATTTCTTTCGGCCGTTAGGTGTTTTCCTCTTCGTTTTTATTCCCGTGCCCGCCCTATTGCCCTCGCTTTCGCCTCCCCCTTCGTCATCTGCCTCAAATTCGTCGTAGTATTCATCTACTTCATCGGCATTTGCCCCACCAGCAGCCAGGACTGTCGAAATAGCAGGGATACTATATACGGCCATTTTCAGAAGTTTCCTGCGTGTCTTTCGCTTCTGTTCTTCAACATCTAATTCTTTTTCTGGCATAACAATACCTCCATTCAAATTCAGGTTAGTCCTTTAAAATCCCCATTAACAAAGGGGATTGAGGGGGTTGTGTTTTCCCGTGGTTATTCCCCATTTTCACGAGGACAAGTTTACAACCCCCTTTGCCCCCTAGTTTCTAAGGGGGACTTTATGGTTTACACTGCCTCAAAACCCGCATAAATTACTCGTTTGGGCCGGGAAAGGGGAAATCTGAAATAAAATCAGCATGTTTTTTACAACAACACCTTCTGTTTCCAGATATTATTCAGCGCTTCAGATTCTACCGAAGCAGGAGTTTTTCCCGTTAGACCCTCTATCAGTTCACAGGCTTCTTTCAGGTCACCCATTACCAGCTCGTAACAATCGGCCTTTTTAACCAGTTCCGAGCATAGTTTAAGACCAAAATCAGCAAAATACTGCGTATTCCATCCATTTTGCATAAGATTAAATGCTGCTTCTGCCCTGCTCATGGGTTTGAGATACGAATCTTTCTGCGTCTCGTTATAAGTTGGGAAAACAATCCACGCCACTTCAAAGCTTGTATCTTTAGGCAAAATGGCTTCTTGCTGCGGCACGGCATATTGCCAGGGCTGCAGGGTATTCCCATATCTCTCCTTAAAACGGTAAAACTTAAAATATTTCTCAACTTCGGCAGATACCACTGATTGCCAGCCATAGATATATACTGGACGTTGAAAGGGTAAAACCCTTAAATCGGAAAGGTCAATAACTACTACCTCATCAGTAAGATACTGATACCCGTAATTGAGCAATCCCAGGGTAAGGGTAGACTTCCCGCTCCCGGAAGGTCCGGGAAGAAGCACGGCCTTATTGTTCTTTGCCAAAGCGCCGGAATGTAAAAAAAGGTATTCCTTCAGATGTAAATATAAACTATCCCTTACACACATCATAACAGAAAGGTACAGCGGCCATCGGTGAGCCCAGCGGTTCCGGAATTTGCCGTTTTCCCTGATGCAGAAGTATTTGGTATTTTTTATCACGCTGTATTGCACCTGAGGCAGTTTGCCATTCCCAGGCAAAGTCAGCGCTGAATTAAGTTCCAGGAATTCGTCAAAGAATTTTTTATCGTCGGTAGTTAATTCAAAGGGAAAAGAAAGCACTTCAAAACGGGCGGTTGATAAACTCATTCCAGGAGTCCCCTTTCCTGTAAGTGTTTTAAGGTCTCCTGTACATCCTTTTCCACCGTTGAAGAGTCAGTCTTGAGGGCTTCCACTATCTCTTTGACGATCTCCTGTGGACTTACCGAAACATCAAAGAGTTCCCATATAATACTTGCCATAGGGTTCAGATGGTGTACACGATGTGTTCTGGGATCATAGATGACTACTTCATCCTCTATTTCCTCAACAAGAAGATCCGACCTTTTCTTAAGGCTCTGCACTAAGTATCCTCCTATTTCGGTAAATCTTCCTCAAACATGGAATCGGTAATATACAGTAACGGTGTGTCCTGGAGTTTAACGACCTTCTTTTCAGTCAGCTTTTTTCCCGTGCTGTCATACAACATTTCTATAACCGGTCGTAACGGAGACGCCTCGTTCGTTTCCATAACTCTGCCAATCGCCTTTGAATTGAGAACCACGTAACTACTTATTGGAAAGCATGACAATTTCGTGAGCAATGCCCTTATCAATTTTTGAGGAAATATATTCTTTGATGAGTTGACAATCACCTTTGTAGCCTCGTAAGGCAGGAACCTTTTCCTCTGGGGACGGGGATGGCTCAGCGCCTCGTAAACATCCACGATACCTATCACCTTGGCATATTCATGGATTTCGTTTCCCTGCAGACCACGAGGATAGCCCTGGCCTCCTTCCCGTTCCTGTTCCTGGGAAACGACCTCTGCAAGCCATTTGTATTTTTCTCCCAGGGAATTCAATACGATCTCATACCCAAACTGCGGATGTTTCTTAATCAACGCATATTCCTCGTTCGTAAGAATCCCCTCTTTATTCACCACTTCATCAGGAATTTTGCACATCCCGATATCATGAATTAATGCCGCAATCCCCAATTCAACTAACTGATCCCTTTTATATCCAAGACCCTCACCTATCTTGATGGCAAAAATCGCCACATTGATACCATGCACCCTGGAATCATATTTGAATTCTTTTCTATAGATGGCCTTGCGATAAAGACTTTCAATCGCACTGGGGGTATCAATGACTTTGGCAACTAATTCAACTCCTCTGTCAATACTGAATTTTTGATCTGTCTTTGCGGCATCTAACACTTCTGCCAAAAATTCATAAAATTCATCATAAATATCTACGAATGCCTTTTCCTTCCGTTCCTCCTCACGGATAATCATTCCGGCTTCTGTCGGCAGGGATTCTACTTCTCCGGGGAATGATGGCTTTTCAGAGACCTTCTGAGAGACCTTTTCGAGTACCTTTGCCTTTGACTCGCTGGGAAATTCTAAATCTTCCAGCCCGACTGCGGTTTTTTTTTCTTCTTTCTTTGTGCCGGCTTCACTGGGAAAACCCTCTTCCTCTACCTTCGCGGGTTCTTTTTTTTCCTCAACAACCGTCTCTTTTTTTGTTTTTAACTCCGCAAGTTCCCTGATCCTTATTTTGTCCCTTTCGTCTTGAATAGACTTATCATTTTTCTCCGGGACTTTTCCCTGTTTGATTATGTCTGAGAGTCTTCCCATCTTTAACCCCTATTTATTTCGCATCGTCAATTAACTGCTGTACAATCTTCGAATCAATCAGTTCTATTTTTTTACTGAACCCTACCAGCAAGCTCAAATCACAGGTATTGTTTATCTTGCGTGGAACGCCTCCGGTGTATTCATGAATCTTCTCAATTGCCTCTTTTGTGAAAATATTCCTCTGCATGCCGGCAATTTTAAGTCTAAACAATACATATTGCGCTGTTTCCTTTATGTCCAATGGTTTTAAATGATACCGTATGGATATCCTGGAATCCAGTTGAGGTATCTTTACGACCTTATCTCTCAGTTCGGGTTGCCCTATTAAAATCAAGGTCAATAGAAACTGATTATTTAATTGAAAATTTAACAAGAGCCTCAACTCTTCAAATGTCACAACATCTTCGATTGCCTGGGCATCGTCTACAATGAGGACTGTTTTTTTCTTCTTATTCAGATTCTGGAGCATTGCATCATTCAATATGTGCAAAAGTTCCGGCTTCGAATCCGCCGTTTTTTCAATGCCTAACTGATAAAGAATTTCCTTTAAAAAATCCAGCGCTGCCATGCTTGGATTTGCTATGATACCAACTTCATACTCTTCACTTGATAATTCTTGTACGAAAGCGCGACTTACGGTAGTCTTACCGCATCCCACCTCACCCGACAACATGGCAGCTCCTTTCTGTGCTTTGGTGGCATATAGTAATCTCATCAGGGCTTCCTCATGCTGCGTGGAATGATACATAAAGCGCGGGTCCGGGACATTTTCAAATGGCAACTCATTCAGTCCCCAGTATTTTTCGTACAACGAACAACTCCTTTATTATATCCTTAAAGCTATTACTTATCAATAAACCTCTCGTGAAACTATAGTGAACGTATTAAATACGTTGGCATAAAACGTCATTGCAAGCGACAGCGAAGCAATCCCCGTTTTGAGATTGCGGAGCCTGTTCCGAACGAAGGGAGGAATCTTACCAATAGTTTGCTTCGGCTTTGCCTCGCAACCGTTCCTCCTCGCAATGACAGCCTTCTTTTACCGTTTACTACATTTGTGCAATAGGCTTAAACAAACGACATATACCTATTCAACCGCCTTAATCACATATCTATTGATGAGACCTGTTTCAACCCCTATAAGCATGACTTCAAAGGATTTTACACTCTCCTTAGGGAGGTCTGGAACTGTAAATTCTTCTTTTTTGACCAATAAATCCCGATCATCGTAGATTTCTAATGTAAATTTTGCAAAGCGATAATTCTTATCAGACCTATTGGCTATCTCTCCCGTAAAAAGCACATTCGTACCAAATGGACTGAAACGCACATTCCTTACAAAAAACCCACTCCCAATATCCTCAAACCCATTGGTAAAAGAAGATTTTGGTGGTTCCTTTATAGATGCTTCTTTTTTAGGCGCCTTTGCAACACCCACAGAGGAATTTTTCTCCAACGCACTTACACGTTTTTCCAAAGCTTCAACCCTTGCAATAAGATTTGAAATAACAATCTCAAGCATATTCAACTTATTAGACGCATCTTGCGCATATAACGTATTCCCTGGCGTTCCTGGGAATAGCAGCAATGCCATACTACTTACAGCTATTACACCAACAAGAAATTTTTTCATTGCCCAACCTCATAATCTTAATTTGAAAATATTCACCTCTTTTACCGTTTTTATCGTTTAAAGGGGATAATATCATATTTGAAACTCACAATGCAAGTGTAATTCATTGAAGCTATTACACATAATCACATTCAAAAAAACGTGTAACCTTGACAAGATATAGGACAATTGTTATTATTTATAAATATTCTTACTTTTACAAAGACAGTACTATCCATCTCATCACAAATATACCTGCATGCGACACATACTAACTATTCGATACGGTGTCTTAAAAAATACATCAGACTTTTTTGCTGCATTTAACTCGTTAAAAAAAGGCGACCCAGTCATAATTCGTTCCAGCCGCGGTGTAGAGTTTGGGGAAGTTATCACCAAGGTTAAAGAAATAGACGATGCCGATCCAATTGAAAACTTTGGTGAGGTTTTACGTAAGGCTACCCCTGATGATAAGGAAAAACAAAAAAAGATAACCGATGAAATGATTCCCGTTGAATTCAAATTCTGCCAAAAAAAGATTAAAGAACATAAACTTCTCATGAAACTGGCCAGCGTCGAGCATTTATTTGGCACCAAAAAAATCATTTTCTATTTCCTGGCCAACGGCCGCGTTGATTTCAGGGAACTGGTAAAAGACCTGGCAAAAGAATATCAGGCACGCATAGAAATGAAACAAATAGGCGTCCGGGATGAAGCAAGACTCCTGGCTGATTACGAGCATTGTGGACGGGAATTATGCTGCAGATCCTTCCTCAAAAATCTCGAACCCGTTACTATGAAAATGGCAAAGAATCAGAAGGCAACGCTAGACCCCTCTAAAATATCAGGCAGGTGCGGCAGGCTCATGTGCTGTTTGCGTTATGAAGACAAAGTCTATGAAGATTTAAAACACGTCCTTCCAAAAAAGGGTTCTATTGTGAAAACAGCGAAAGGCGTTGGGGAAGTCATTAATTATGATGTATTACAACAACAAGTTACCATTGAGATGGAAAATAAAAACAAAATTCATGTGTCAGTCAAAGACATCATAGACAAAGTAAGAGAACCCTTGCGGCAAAAAGAACCGATGTGTGACAAGCCCTGTGAAAAGGATTGCAGCCTTGAATAAACGCACCTTTTATCTTACAACACCCATTTACTATGTAAATGACGCGCCACACATCGGACATTCTTATACAACAATTGCCGCCGACGTGCTTGCCCGATATAAAAGGACAAAAGGCGCAGACGTCTTCTTCCTGACAGGAACGGATGAACACGGTCAAAAAATCCAAAAAGCGGCACAAGCATGTAATAAAACACCGATAGAATTTGTTAATGGTGTGGTGGATAAATTCAAGACCCTATGGAACAACCTCGACATCTCCAATGACGATTTCATACGGACTACCGATGAACGGCATTGCCGCAGTGTAAAAGAAATCTTTCAGCAAATCTTTGAGAATGGAGACATCTATCTGGGGGAATATGAGGGATGGTATTGTATTCCCTGTGAAAGTTTCTGGATTGAATCACAACTGGAAGAAAAGAAATGCCCGGAATGTAAACGAGCTGTTGAAAAAGTAAAGGAGAAAAATTATTTTTTCAGGTTAGCAAAATACCAGAAAAGCCTTCTTGAATATTACGATAAACATCCTCATTTTATTCAACCCGAATCGAGAAGAAATGAATTACTGCACCGAATTAAAACTCAGATAGAAGATATCAGTATAAGCCGGTCGGCTGTAGAATGGGGCATTCAAGTCCCCATGGACCCGACACACACTATTTATGTATGGATTGATGCGCTTCTGAACTATATTACCGCCCTGGGATACAACGACGACATGCAAAAATTCCAAAAATATTGGCCTGCAAACGTCCATATTATCGGGAAAGAAATCTTATGGTTTCATGGCGTTATCTGGCCTGCCATACTTATGTCATTGAAAATAGATTTGCCCTGTAAAGTCTTTGCACACGGGTGGTGGACTATTGAAGGCCAAAAAATATCAAAATCCTTAGGAAACGCGATTGACCCAACGAGTATTATTCAATCGTACGGCACGGATGCCTACCGATATTTTCTCTTGAGAGAAGTCCCTTTCGGTTTAGATGGAAATTTTTCTTACAGCGCCCTTATTCACAGAATAAATTCCGACCTCGGCAACGACCTTGGCAATCTATTACAACGCACATTAACCATGATTGAAAAATACTTTCAAGGAGTCATTCCGGAGATTGTGGATACAGATGACGAACTAAAAAGGTTATCAAAAAGCACCTGTGATAAAGTAGATGCCGAAATGGAAGAACTCCAATTTAGCAAGGCGCTTGAGAATATTTGGGCATTTATAGGCCATGCCAACAAATTCATAGAAGACAAAAAACCCTGGGCGCTTGCCAAAACAAATACTACAAGAACGCAGCTTGCCGCAGTCATCGGTTCATTGGCCGGGGCTATTAAAGATATTTCCGTGTTTATCTATCCGTTTATGCCGGGAACTGCCGTAGAAATTCAACGACAGCTCGGTATCTTAGAAGACAACCGCTCTCTCTGCCTGGAATGCCAGCAAGGGTTTAAGAAAGATACTGTTGTCCGTAAGGGAAAACCTTTATTCCCAAAAATCGATCCCTCAGTATTGAAAACTGTTTCGCCATGATGAGAATTTAATTATATGATGAATATACACAAACATTAATTCCCGGAGAATCGTATATGACAAAGACATGGAGTAAGTTAAAAGAGATTATTAAAAAAGACCCCCGCTATTTATTGCAAGCCTATCAATTTGTATTCGAAGCCCTTGATTACACCACAAATACGTTAGGTAAAAATCACCATAAAACAACCGCTAAGGACCGCCACGTAACGGGAAGACAGCTTTTGGAGGGTATCAGACAGTATGCATCAAAGCAATTCGGCTTTATGGCATTAACCGTATTTGAAGAATGGGGAATAAACCAGGACGAAGATTTTGGAAATATCGTATTTAATTTAGTGGAAAACGGTCTTATGGGAAAGACAGAAACAGATACCAGAGATGATTTTAAAAATATTTACGACCTCAAGAAGGTCTTTGACGAAGAATTCAAATTCGATGGGAGTTATGACATTCGGCTTTCATTGAATGCATTAGGAATCAAAAAAAGATAATTACTTAACGTCTTTTACACAGCGAAAACCGACATTGTTATCTTTGCCCTCAGGATAACTGCAGCTTCGATAGGCGCTTCGCAGAATATAATGATGGTTTACCCATGACCCGCCCCTAACCACTCGAAATTTTCCTTCCTCATACCAATCTTCGCACCATTCCCAAACATTCCCTGCCATGTCATAACAACCAAAAGGGCACATACCTTCTTTCCGGTTACCAATTGGCGCTGGAGCGCCTGTGTTTGGATCCAGGTTGTAAACAGCCCTTGTGTTGTCAGGCTGTATGTTTCCCCATGGATACTCTCTGCCGTCAACGCCTCGCGCCGCTTTTTCCCACTCGATCTCCTTAGGAAGTCGTTTACCAGCCCATTTTGCATAGGCAATTGCATCATTCCAACTAACACCTACGACCGGTTGTAATGGTTTATTAAACCGCTCATTATTCCAGAAAAAGGGCTCTTTGGCTCCTGTGGCATCAACAAACTTTTTATATTGGGAATTGGTTATCGGAAATTTATCAATATAAAACTCATTAACATGCACAACCTTTCGTTCTTCGCCCATGATAAAATCCCCCGATGGCACAAGAACCATTTCTGAATCATCTTTCTCATTCATAATACTCACTAACCTTGTCATAGCTCCATCACCAGATAAAATAATAGGATTATTTTCCCTTTTTCTTCTCGGCCTTTTTCTTGTTTTTAATATTCCCTGTGCTTTTAACCCCTTGCTTCTTCGTGGTTAGCTGTTTTAATAGCTTTCTTGCATCATCGTCTTTTGGGTCACTTGCAATTGCTTTTTGCAACTCGGATATCGCATCCTTTATTTGTTTCTTATCTCGATAGGCAACACCAAGATTGTAATGAAGAATACTATCTTCAGGATTATCTTTAAGCAGTGTTTTCCATACTTCTACTGCGTCATCCTTTCTATTGCAATCATAATACGCATCTCCAAGGCTATAATAAGCATCTTCATATTTCGGGTCTATCTCCAATACTTTTTTTAATTCTCTTATCCCATCTTCACACAATCCTTCGTCCAAGTAAACAAGTGCAAGATCATAGCGTGCCTCGACATGGTTTGGTTCTATCTCAATAACTTTCTTATACATATTAACCGCATCACTTGTCATCTCCTCGTCATAGCATGCAGATGCGAGTTTGGAATACACCTCGACATTTGCTGTATTATCCGCTATGGCTTTCTTAAATTCTGCAATAGCTTCTGCATTTTTTCCTTTTTCATAAAGCTCTAACCCAAGCTCTTTATGTCCTTTTTTTACATTTACCTGTACAGACTTACTTACACCTGTTTGGGGCGACTCCTTCTTACACCCTTCCAAAATAAAAAAAGCAATGCATACTAAACACAAGCCACTTACCCACAGACTTCTTAATATCTTTGTATTCACGAAATATGCCTCTTTTCATAAACAAGTATCATAAATTTAGTCTTTAGTCTTTTCATACATAGTCAACGGGATCTTCACGGTATCGCCTTCTCTTACATTATGTACCCTGAACCATCCCTCATTCATCTCTAATGCATATCTGGCCTTTTCCTTAGAAACATGCGTATCCAAACTATAGGGCTTCATTGATTCTATTTGTATAATTCGACCATCCGCCTTAATAAAGGCTATCGAAAGGGGCATGCGAGTATCCTTCATCCAAAAAGAGAGAACCTTCTCCCTGGGAAAAACAAACAGCATACCATTATTTTCTTCCAACTTATCTCGATACATTAAACCTAAAATTTGCTCCTCAAAAGTAGTTGCCAATTCTACTTCCAATTCGATTCCGGCTAC
>JACRII010000079.1 GCA_016235875.1 Planctomycetota bacterium | reverse complement strand
TAGCTTCTTCGACGGCTACCTCGTTTCGTAGGCGCAATTTTCCCGGGAAAGGTATCTTCTGTGATACGCCATAACGCTGCTGGAGCATTTCGGTTTGACCATTAACATTGACCGGGTTATTTGACATATCATAAGAACCGATACGAATGGTAGGATCGTCCAATGATTTGGCTTGTGAAATCTTTGCTTTTGCAGCATTTAAGCGCTTTTGGGCTGCAATGATTTCAGGATTCTGTTCTATAGCCTCATGGATTAACCATTTTAAATCCAATGGGGCTTCGGTTTCATTCATTTCAATAATAACGTTTTTGCTGTTTGTTTGTTTTTGGGGCGTGCTGATACCTTTTTCCCTTGCTGAAATAACGGTGCAAGAAAATACAAAGAATAGCGGAAAGAATAAAAATATTTTTAAGGGTATTCTATTCATGTTAAGAATACGATTATCCGCACGTAGCCACGTTACACGTCCTTGTTTTACACTCGATGGTGTGAATGTGGTTAAAGGACTTAGAAAACAGGGACAAACAAATTATTACTGCAATAAAAAGTGATGCTATGCACGAAAGATATAAATACGTCTTGCCCGAATAGGGAAGGGGCTTATGTGTTTCCAGCAAACGTCTAATTCGATCTTCTACAATATTCTGTTCTTTGGAAAATGCGGCAGAAGGATTCAGCATGTCCATCAAGTTAGATTTGGATAACTTTACGAGTGCGCTTACCAGCTCTAATGGCTCTCTCGAAAAATTTATGGCGCTATCATCTGCTGCCTTTTCAGATGCGGCAGAATACAGATTTACCAGATAACTATTAATTGGAAGGAAAAAATTGAGTGCACAGAATATTTGTATAACGAATAGTTTTAACGTATCTTTACTCTTTTTATGATGTGTTTCGTGAAGAATGACGGCTATGAGTTCTTTTCTCGATAAATAAGAACAAATGCCCGAGGACACGTATATTTTCGGCTTCCATAGACCTAAAGTAAAAGCGCAGTGTAACTTGTTATTGTCTAAGAGTACAAGTTGTCCGTAAAGATTCAAAGCCGGTAAAATATTTTTTAATTTAGGATGAGTTTCGAAGGATAGGGGGGTAATGGGGCGAATAAATCGGTAATTCCATGATAGCATGAGGATTGTTTTACGAGCAGTCATACCTATTCCAATAAAAAGCATTACAACGCAGCCCCAGGGAAGTATCGTAAAAAATGTCCGTAGAGTAAAAAAACACTTCGAACAAATACTCCCACAGCAGGTTACAGCTTCATAAGCGAATCTGGTATCAGATATGTATCCTTTGATTCCAAGTCCTATGCCTATGATTATTATGGATAAGATGATAAGGTTTATGAATATAATCAGTGTAAAGTAGAGTAGCGCTTTTCCATGTTGGGTTTTTATCAAATTATTCATTGGATTAGCTCCTGGATTTACTTTTTCTTTTAGATTCAATCAGTTTGGAAAAGTATTCTATCTTGTCAGGGTCTACCTGTGCCATATAATCAAGAAAATGCACCATCGCCGATTGGAAAGAAAATTCGGAAACCCCCTCCACAACCTTCTTTGATATAAATTCATAAAATTGTTCTCTATCGTATATGGGTTTATAAAAATAGGCCTTTCCAACCTTTCTTTTTTTAAGGAGTCCTTTTTTGGCCATTCGATTGGTAACGGTGATTACTGTGGAATATGAAATGTCTCTATCGGAAGAAAAGGCATCAAGGATTTCTTTTACACTGGACTCTCCTCGAGTCCACAGAACCTCCATTATGTTCTTTTCCAGTGCTCCCAGGACTTGATTTAGCCCTTCTTTGAAAGGATTGAAATTAAATTTTAATTGTTTGTTCATGTGGAGTTTTTTACAATAAATGTTTGTCTAATTCTTGAATGGCTTTCACCACATAATCCTCTCTCATAAATGTAAAAGAAATTGTGACTTTTTTACACATTGTGCGATATCAAAGAGGGAAAATATGTAATTCAGAAAGTATTATATTCTACATATTGTAGAATTTGCAAGTAAAATTTATGCTGATTGATTAATTCGATATTCGTGCTATTATATTTCCAATTATGATTGATATACATACACACATATTGCCGGCAATAGATGACGGTCCAACAACGATGACAGAATCACTTGAAATGTGCAGGATTGCGGTTAATGACGGAATAAAGAAGATGATAGCCACACCTCATGTGCAAAATGGGATGTATGATTTAGATGCAAATAAAGTACTCGAAAAGATACACCTGCTCAACCAGTTGGTAAAACAAGAGGGTTTGGATTTGGTTATATTCCCCGGTGCGGAGGTGCACTTAAGTGACCGTTTGTTGGATGCGGAAATATTAAAAGAAAGTAGTATTTTGACTATAAATGGAGGTAAGAAGTATATCCTTTTGGAATTCCCATTTCAGTGGGTTCCTTCAGGAACAGAGCATGTTATATTTAAATTGAGGTCGATGGGATTTACTCCGATTTTACCTCATCTTGAAAGGAATTTTAAAATCCAGCGTGACCCTTATATGGTTAGACATTTTGCAGAGATGGGAGCCATTTTACAGGTAACGGCGCAAAGTATTACAGGGGATTTTGATGCAGCGCCAATGAAGTGCGCCCTGTGGATGCTAAAAAATAATCTCGTGCATGTGATTGCATCAGATGCCCATTCCCCGGTGGGAAGGCCTCCGATACTTTCGAAGGCATTGAAGGTCGTGTCTGATAAGCTGGGTGAAGAAGCAGCAAAAAAGATGGTATTGGATCATCCAAGGATGATATTGGAAGGGTTGCCGTTTAACACATAATTATGATAATTCACGTAGTATTGAGCAAATTCTCAGAAAGGGGTTTTTAAGTGAAAATACTTGTGACTGGTGGCGCCGGTTTTGTCGCTTCTCATCTGGTAGATAGATTGGTTGCAGATGGACATCATGTAGTTGTAGTTGATAACCTTTCGGCTGGGCGAAAGGAAAATGTTAACCCAAAGGCGTTATTTTATGAAGTAGATATTTGTGATGCGGTCTCCCTGGAAGAGGTATTTAAAAAAGAAAAACCGGAGGTTGTGGATCATCATGCCGCCCATGTTAATGTGCGCAAATCTGTAGAGATGCCTGCATATGATGCAAATATTAATATAGTGGGTTCACTCAATCTTTGTGAATTGTCAAAAAAATATCAGGTCAAAAAGTTTATCTACGTTTCTACAGGCGGCGCAGTTTATGGTGAACCCAAGGAATTGCCTGTAAAAGAAACGTGTCCTGTTGAACCTCTTTCACAGTACGGTGTAAGCAAGCATACGGTAGAGCATTATTTGTCTATTTTTTACAAATTATATGGTTTGAATTTTACCATCTTGCGGTATCCGAATGTTTACGGGCCAAGGCAGTCGCCGCATGGCGAGGCCGGGGTGGTGGCAATTTTTAGCGAACTACTACTTCAAAATATACGTCCTACGATTTTTGGTGACGGCACGAAGACCCGGGATTATGTTTATGTGGACGATATTATAAATGCAAACATGATTGTTCTGGATAACGTGGGAAATGGTGAGATTTATAATCTTGGCTGGGGGAAAGAAATTTCTGACTTTGAGGTGTTTCATACGGTACGAAGGGCGCTAGCATCAGATATTGAACCTATATTTGGTAAAAAGCGCCCTGGAGAGATTGATCATATAAGCCTGGACAGTTCGAAGGCAATGGAAGAACTCAAATGGATGCCAACGGTAACCTTCGAGGAAGGCATTAAACTTGCCACGCAGTATTATCAAAAATTAAAGAGAACAAAATAGCCCTAAACGGAAGATTATCGTTTAGTCCACTGGAAGCTCTTTCTTGCACCCTTTTGGCCATATTTTTTACGTTCTTTCATCCTGCTATCCCTTGTTAAAAAGCCTCCATCACGTAAACTTTCCACTAGGTTTGGATTGGATTTAGATAAGGCGCGTGCAATACCAAGAGATATTGCGCCAGCCTGGCCAGTTAAACCACCGCCTTTAACGTTCACTAATACATCAAATTCCCCCTGTGTTTTTGTGGTTTTCAGCGGAGTCCTTACCATGCCTCTTTCCCGGTCTATAGGAAAATAGCTATCCAGGTCCTTATCGTTTACAAGTATCTTGCCGTTTCCCTTTTTTATCCTTACCCTTGCAATGGATGTCTTGCGTCTTCCTGTACCCCAAATATATTGTTCTCCTGCCACTTTTCTCTCCTTCGATTAATTACGAATAATCAACTCTTTTGGTTGTTGTGCTAGATGTGGATGCTCGGCACCCTCATAAATCTTTAATTTTCTTAACATAGCTTTACCGAGTTTCGTTCTCGGCAACATCCTTCTTACCGACCGATTGAATACTTTCTCTGGCGCTGTTTCAAGGGTTTTACCAACCATCCTTTTTCGCAAACCACCTTGAAAATGTGTTACATAATAGTGAATCTTCTCTTCCATCTTTTTCCCGGTAAGTTTTACCTTGCTGGCATTGGTAATAATAACAAAATCCCCTACGTCAACATGGGGTGTATATTCTGGTTTGTGCTTGCCTTGAAGGACTCTTGAAACGGTGGTTAACATCCGGCCTAAAATCTTGTCCTTGGCATCTACGATATACCAATTCCTTTTTACATTCTCTTTTTTTGCCATGAAAGTATTCATTTTTTATTGTATTCCTTAAACTGAGTGTATCAAAAAAAGCGCCTCATACAAAATAAGGCGCTTTTTTTATTATAAACTACTAAAATACTATAATTTTAAATTTATTTGTGACAAGGGCAAGGATCTGTTTTTCCCTTTTCACATTTATCTGCACACTTCGCATCTTTTGGGCAGCCACAAGCTGCTGCGAAAATATTAGTCGTACCAACAGTGATAATTAACGCACCAATGAAAGCCATTGTAATCCCGATTTTCTTTAACATCTTCTGTCTCCTTTCGGATTTGTTAAGGGTGATGAAGTTACTGTATAGTAGTTATTATTTCTTACAGTTACAATCCTTCGACTTCCCGGAACAATGACTGCATGGGCAGCCTTCCGGGCACTCGCATGCACCAGCGATTGCAGATTTGATAAGTACTGGCACATTTGTTAAGCCAATTCCAAACACGAAAGCAAATACCATTATGAATGTTATATATAATTTTCTCATAGTAACAATCACCTCCCTTCATAATACGATGTTTATGACAGAAACCAATGAAGGAACGACTTACAAAGTACCACCCATAAGTCACATCAAGTTATTTTACAAATAACAAAAGAAAAAAAACATGAATAAGATTTATATCAAAACATCTCATGCTTGTCAAATATATTTTTATCTTATTGCCAGATAATATTTTAATTGACATGTCAAAGGGTTGTCATTAACATATTACAAATTAATTTTGGGTATTACAATTATATTAATGGTTTCTATATAAAATCTATTATTTTGCTATGCCACAAGATATTTTGACAGATTTAAGTACACTGGATTTAAATAAGTCGATAGTAGATATCGAGACTATTCGTGCCATTATACCGCATCGATATGAGATGGAACAATTGAGCGGTATCGTAAAATTCGATCCAGAACAAGGTATTATCGTAGGTTATAAGGATGTTTCATCTAATGAATTTTGGGTTCGAGGACACATCCCGGGTCGTCCACTCATGCCAGGGGTACTCATGCTAGAAGCTGCAGCACAATTGTGTACCTACTATTATAAAAAAACTACCCAGGATGACCGATTCCTTGGTTTCGGCGGTATTGATAAAGTCAAATTCCGTGGAAAGGTCGTACCCGGCGACAGACTCATCCTCATTGCCAAAAACAGAGAATTGCGCGCACGGAGGGCTATTTTTGATACTCAGGGTGTAGTAGATGGAAAATTGGTGTTTGAAGGGGTCATTATAGGTATGGTGGTGTAATGATCGAATGTCTTATAATTGGTTAACCTGCACGTTATTCAAAATTCTTAATCCTAAAATATCTTTGATGTGCTTGATAAAATAATCGGGTTTTATATATTTATCCTGTACTTTTAAATATGCATTGTAATGCCTGCCGTGTTCAAACATCACCGTTACCATCCCCAGCGACTTGCCGGCCGCTAATTCATCATCTATCTTATCTCCCACGCAGATAACTTCTTCGGCCTGTAAATCGTAGCGTTTCATGATTTCCTGAAAACAGGCTTTCTTTGACTGACCCTTATTCCTCTCGGTAATCACTATATCGTCAAAGTACCTGTTATTTAATCCAAGTACATCGATCTTCTTTCTCTGAATTTCCTTATCTCCGGAGGTGACGAGAACAAGTCTGTAACCCTGTGCTTTCAGTCGTTTCAGGGTTTCTATCACATCAGGAAAGGCAGTGATGTCCGAAATGTTTATATGAACAAATTCTTCTAACAACTCCTGTGCATACGTGCCTGGAAGATGGTAATGCGATACAATCTTTTCATAAATATTTGCCTTTACCCCATATTTTTCTTCCATTTCCAATTGTAGGTGATATGCTTCTTCTTCAGAGGAATTGATCAACCTGGCAATCGTTTTGGCAACTTGTCTTCGTCCTCGCACAACCAACGTACCACTGCAATCATAAAGAGTATCGTCCAGGTCAAAGATAATAGCCTTAATTTTCCGGGAACTTTTCTGCATGCGTTTATCGTAAATATGCCTCGGTTACATATCGGCGCATCATGCGGTGACTGTTGAAATAATAGGCAATTTTGCCAATAGAATTTTTCATAATTTTTATCCATTGATTTCTGTCGTGATAATACATTGGGATAATGATATTTTCCAACTTATGGTACAAATCATCAGCATCTGCCGCATCGTTAATATTCGTGAGAGAAGATTCTATAGGTTTAGGGCCAATAGACCAACCGGTTATTCCTTCAATGTGTCCCTCAATCCACCACCCATCCAGAACACTGAAATTGATTACACCGTTGTGGGCGGCTTTCATACCGCTGGTGCCAGAGGCTTCTCGTGGACGCAATGGCGTATTGAGCCAAACATCGACTCCTGAGACCAACTTTAATGCCATTTCTATATTGTAATCCTTTAAAAACACTATCTTGATTTTATCGTTAACTTTTTTTGAAAGTTCAATAATCTTTTTTATAATATCTTTACCTGGAGTATCTTTGGGATGGGCCTTTCCTGCGTAAAGGATCTGGAACTCGCCTTTTTCACATATCTTTAATAGACGGTCAAGGTCTGAAAATATTAAATCGGCTCTTTTATAAGAAGTAAATCGCCTTGCAAACCCAATGGTTAAAACATCTACATTTATATCGATACCGGCTGACTCTTTTACATAACCAACAAGAATGTTTTTAGCCTGGAGATGTGCTTCCCACAATTCTCCGTCCGGGATGATTTCTGAACGAACGAATAATTCTGGTTCGTTTGCCCAACCGGGAATATATTTATCATATAATTGCTTCAGGCTTTCATACGTCCACGTAAATGAATGAACACCATTGGTAATAGCATTGATTTCGTAACCAGGGAACAAGGCTTTTGATACCTCGCCGTGCTTTTTAGCGACACCGTTGACATAATTGCTCAGGTTTAATGCAAGGAATGTCATATTGAGATGGTTCTCGCCTCCAAGCTTTTTCAATTGCTCTAAAGGAATAATCTCGCCTAGAACTTTTCTTACAATGTCATAGGAAAATCGGTCATGACCTGCGTCGATAGGGGTGTGAGTCGTGAATACACACAATTCTCTTACTGCATCAACATCCCAGATCCATCGCTCATCCCAGACACTTTCGATGTCCCTTTTGTGCATCAGGAGCAGTTCGAGCGTCAATAAGCTGGCGTGCCCTTCATTCATATGATACTTCTTGATATGAAAGCCCAGCGCATGGAGCATACGTACTCCGCCGATACCCAGGACAATTTCCTGCTTTAGGCGGTAACAATCATCGCCACCATACAAAAAGGCAGTTATCTCACGGTCTTCTTTTGTATTTTCCCCGACATCTGTATCGAGATAGATCACATCTACTTTTCCTCCGGTAACGCTTTGTACATTGTAACGCCAGGCCTGAATATAAACGTCGCGCCCTTCAATTTGGACCGCAATTTTTCTGGATAAGCATATCAGAAACTTTGATGGATCCCAATCGATAGGGTATTCGATTTGTCTTCCATCACTGTCAATATCCTGACGAAAGTAACCCTTTTTTGAAAGTAGCGTGACGGCAACTAAAGGTATTTTAAGGTCTGCGCCTGATTTTATGGTGTCTCCCGCGAGGACGCCCAGACCGCCGCTATAGGTTGGTATGTTGTTGGAGATGCCAATCTCCATAGAAAAATAGGCAATTTTTACTTCGTTATTCATTTTGTATTGGGAGAAGAAAGTTTGGGGCTGTCCAAAAAGTATTTTGAACGTGCCATATGTAGGGGCTGAAGATTTTCAGCCCCTACCTTTGTATGGTTTATAGATTTTTTTGACAGCCCAAAAATATTTTCAGAATAGTCAACCGGGCAATCGACAACGCTGACGCCGCGTTGTTTGATGGCGTCTTGTAAAATAGGTTTTAGATCATTTGCAGATTCTACACGATAGCCTTTGGCGCCAAAGCTTTCTGCATATTTGACAAAGTCGGGATTAGAGAAGTCAACAAATGCAGACCGTCCAAAGAAATTCAATTGTTTTGATTTAATGACACCATAGCTGTTATCATGAAAAATTAATGATACGAATGAGAGACCAAGACGAGTGGCCGTTTCTATTTCCTGCGAATTCATGAGAAAGCCGCCATCGCCCATAATAGCAATGACCTGCCGTTCCGGGTATACCAATTTTGCTGCTATTGCACCCGGCAGTGCGATACCCATTGAGGCAAAACCATTTGAAATAATGCAGGTGTTGGGTTTATACACAGGGTACATACGCGAAATCCATAATTTATGAGCGCCTACATCACTAATCAAAATATCATCAGGTTTTAATACTTCGCGCACAACGCACAATATTTTTTGAGGCTTCATGGGAAATGATGTATCGTCGTGTGTAGTTTTGCATTCTTCTGTAACTGAATTTCGCAAAATACTGATAATATGTTTTGTCTCTTTTATTCTGACC
>JACRII010000077.1 GCA_016235875.1 Planctomycetota bacterium | reverse complement strand
TCCTTGTGTTCTTCAGATACCGTTTGGGGCTGCGGTATTTGAGGTTGTTTCGCAGGCTCCTCCTGCTTTTCTAACCCCTGAGGGAGATTCGCATATCGCGGCGGAGAATTTCTATCATAAGGACTGTCCTCAGCGATAAACGCCTGTGCCGTGGTTTCCTGTTCTTGCGGCGGTTGCTTATCATCGCCAGGTAGGGGATTTCCTCCCTTGCCCATGAGCGGAGCTTTGGAGCGCCCTTCGGCATGGGGTTCGTTATTGACCGGTTGGTCACTGTCAGGAAAATTGTCCTTTGCCACAGAACCCTTTTCACCGATTTTATCGCTTTCAACACCTGGCTTTTCGTCTTCTGTGTTATCGGAAGTATCGGTAAAAATTTTGTATTTCTTTTTTTCGGCTTCTTTTTTTAGCTCGTCTTCATTCTGGTCTTGTTTAGTATCTAAGGATGTATCTTCTATTTGCGCATCAGTATCCTCAAGTTCCATCATAACTGCATATTCACTCGGTTCACGGATAAAGCTGTCTCGAAGAGATTTAAAACTGAGAAACTGATATCCTTGTGGAGTCAGGAAGATGATAATCCCGTGTATAGCGAGGGATGCGGCAATAAGGAATGGAAACAGGTTTTTATTAAAAAAATCTGTACGAAGTTTAACGAACATAGTTTATTAAATGTAGGGAAGTAATAGTTTAAACTCATGTATCACTGTGAGTGGTGTTATGCATGGTATCAAAGGCTAAAAACTTTGGTAACTACTAAAATCTATTCTCATTCCTCGTATCTTAATTGCGGGACATGTTTACCCCTGTGGAAGCAGGAGTAGGAATGACAAAGTATGAAAATTTATTCTCAAAAATATCTTCAAAAAGTTTACCGCATATCCATTTTGTTGTCAACGAGAATCTCATAAACAGTTACGTCGTTTGGAAATTATTGTATTGACATATAAAAGTGGGAAGGTGTATTTTAATCGTAATCGGAGGGTATGATGGATGATATAATTTTTGAAGACAGGCGTGATGCAGGCCGCCGGTTGGCTAAAGTCCTGATCAAACAAAAAGATTTCAAACAGCCGCTCGTGGTGCTTGGTATTCCCCGCGGGGGGCTTGTGGTAGCCGATGAGGTTGCTGAAGCGCTGTCTGCATCCCTGGATGTTATCATCGTCCGCAAGTTACGGGCTCCCTTTCAGCCTGAACTGGGAATCGGCGCGGTGGTGAATGGTGACCACATTTCTATCATCAACGAAGAACTGGTTCGGGATGCCGAGATTTCATTGGAATATCTGGAGGGAGAGATTGCGTATCAGCAGAAGGAGGTAGAGAGGCGGTTGAGGCTCTATCGTAGCGACCGTCCTCCTCTGGATGTTGCCGGAAAGAGTGTTATCGTGATTGATGATGGGATTGCGACGGGGTATACCTTCCGTGCGGCGCTGGAAGGTTTGCGGAGGAGAAATCCTGCGCGGCTGATTGCAGCGGTACCGGTCGCTGCCCGAAGTAGTGTTGATATGGTGAGCGCCTTTGCAGATGAAACAATTTGTCTTGGTATGCCATTTCCATTTAATGCTGTGGGTGAGTGGTATCGCAACTTTGATCAAGTGGAGGATGAAGAGGCCATAGCGATTCTCCACCGTAACTGGGCACGGTTCACATCTCAGAAATCTGTAGATACATAAAAAACTCTTACGAGAAGGTGTCTATCGTGAATAAACCAAAGAGGGTAACAAAGAATGAGGAGGTTGTTATACCTGCGGGCAGCGTTAGTCTTTACGGTATTCTCGGGTTGCCACCCCATGCAAAGGGAGTGGTTGTATTTGCCCATGGCAGCGGGAGCGGACGTTTTAGCCCGCGAAACAACTTCGTTGCCAAAATTCTCCAGAACGCAGGTATCGCCACGTTACTGGTAGACCTCCTTGAAGATGCTGAAGCCCAGGATCGCCGGAAGGTTTTTGATATAGACCTTCTGACCGAACGTCTTTTAGCCAATGCTCACTGGCTGCGCCAGCAGCCGGGAACACGGGGGTTGTCGATGGGATATTTTGGGGCAAGCACAGGCGCCGCTGCCGCTCTTCAGGCTGCTGCGCAAGAGCCACAGGAAATTGCCGCGGTGGTTTCTCGTGGAGGACGTCCGGACATTGCCATGGAATACCTGGCCCGCGTTACTGCCCCTACGTTACTTATTGTAGGAGGCGAGGACATACCGGTTATCCCCTTGAATGAGGGTGCGTATGCACAATTGAATTGTCCCAAAAAGTTGATTATCGTTCCCGGCGCTACCCACCTCTTTGAGGAACCTGGCGCGCTGGGCAAGGTGGCACAACTGGCAAAAGACTGGTTTATAAACTATTTAAACCCGCCGGATACGAAAAAGCAGCAATGAAATTCCTTTTTGTTGGCGATGGGTTCACTTCTTTTAACCCATCCTACTCGACTGAGACACAGATGAACGCAGATTATCAGGATTAAAAAAACCAAAATCCTGCGCAAAGTTTGAAATTCCTTACAGTCAAGCTACTTTGCTTTTGCATTCCGTTTGAAAAAATCTTTGACCTTCCTAAACCCCGGGAGGGATTTTTTAATGGTTTCCTTTTTAACACAGAAGGCGATTCTGATGTATCCGCTTCTTCCAAAGCTTTTCCCCGGAAGCACCAGTATTCCTTCTTTGGCAAGCTCCTGGGCAAATACGAAATCATCTCCAGGAGTTTTTGGGAAGATATAATAAGCCCCCATTGGCAGTATAAATGAATAACCAAAATCCTTCAGGGCATTGCAAAACATATCCCTTCTTTCCTGATATTCCGCCCTGTCAACACAAACACCCTGAAGTCTTGTAACGACGTGCTGCATAAGGACAGGGGCGCTCAGATACCCAAGAACGCGATTGGCAAAGGTCAAGGCTTCGAGAAGCTCCCCGGAATGTTTCATCGCAGGATGGACTGCTGCATAGCCTATCCTCTCCCCAGGAATCGAAAGCGGTTTGGAATACGAAGCTGCAAAAATGGTGTTCGAATAGATGTTAAAGATATCAGGAAGCTTATTGTCATCGTAAATGATGTCCTGATACGCCGCATCATAAATCAAAAAAATATCTTTTCCAAACTGTCGATTCTTTTCATTGAGAAGCCTTGCAACGGATTTTAAACTTTCTTCGGAGTAAATCATCCCGGTCGGGTTATTCGGCGAGTTTATGATTATTGCCTTAGTATGGGGAGTTATCTTTGCAGCTATAGTATCAATGTTTAATGTAAAATCCGCATTTGTTTCAGCTACGCAGCAAACTCCACCGTGGTTATCAATATAATAGGGATATTCCAGATAGAGGGGTGATAAAACAATGACTTCATCGCCGGGATTCAGAATTGCCTTCAAAATAATATTCAATGCACCGGCGCCGCCAGCGGTCATAATTACATGCTGCGCAGTGAAAGGTAGTCCTCTTTCTTTTGACAGCATTGTAGCTATTGCCTCCCGTGTCTGGATGTGTCCTGCTAAAGCCGAGTAGCCGTGCATTTCTGGAAAGGGATTATTTGCGACCTTCTTCAATTCTTCGACAAATTCTAAAGGAGGTTCTATCTTCGGATTTCCCAGTCTAAAGTCATACATTTCCTTATCCCCGGAACCGGTCTGAGAGCGGCCTTCAAAGATCTTTACAACCCAGGCAGAAGCGGCTATCCCTTCCTTTACCTTAATAGAAATTGACATATAAATACCTCCCTGAACCGAACGTGTCGGAAGTGATGAAATCCGAAGCACGAAATCCGAAATAAATTCAAAATATGTATCATTATAATACGATAAGTTGTTTCAGCACAAATTCTTTTATTGAAAAATATACACCGATGTGATAAGATTTTTCCATGATACGAGTTAATCCCCCTTAGAAAAGGGGGATTGAGGGGGTTGTGTTTTTTTGGGCTATTCCCCGTTTTCACGAGGACAAGTTTACAACCCCCTAGCCCCCTTTATTAAGGGGGATTTTTTGTCTGCCACTACCAAGAACCCGCATAAATAAAATGAAAATTCCTATACAATCAAGTTATAACGATAAATCTACACCATGTTTTTGCGATAAGGCCTACGCCTGGCTTTATTCCTCCACCTTGAAAAAGTAACCTTTTTACGACTTCGTATTTTTTATAATCATCGGGAATCTCATGATAAAAAACTCACTTATTAGTGAATGCGCCAAGTTGCTGTCCTTTACAAAACCATATTGGAGATTGATGGTATTTGCCATAATCAGTATGGTCATTTATACCTCGACGAGCGGCGTTCAGATTTCATTAATCAAACCTATCATAGACAAATTAATCAGGGGGGACACAAAAAAAATAACCACCCTGCCGAGGATCGATATAGACCAGACCCCGCAGAAACATGAGAGCCCGTCACTCGTTAAACAGCTTAAAAAACAGGTATTCAACAAATTTAAGTTTATAGAACCCATACAGAAACGTGCGACCGGTTCATTCACGAGCATTGGCATCGTGATGGGAATCCTCGCCCCTTTTATTTTTTTCTCCTGTTATTTTCAGCAATATTTCAGAAACCGTGTCATGTGGGCCGTGGTTGTGGATATTCGGAACAAGGTATGCGACCACTTACTCCCGCAGCCCCTGACTTTCTTTGAAAATAGAAAGAGCGGCGACCTGTTGTCCAGATTAACGAATGACATTGCCGTCACACAGTCAGGGATCACAATCCTTTTTGATGAAATACTGCTTCAACCCATGAAGTTGATCTGCGGGCTGGTGCTGGCATTTTATTTTAGCTGGAAGCTCTCTTTGTTGACCCTGATTGCCTTTCCCATCATATTCGTGCCTGTGCTGGTGATGGGCAAGAAGATCAAGAAGCATGGGAAGGGGAGCTTGAAACATCTCTCCGACCTCACGGATGCCATGCGGGAGATGTTCGCAGGGATCCGGATTGTAAAGGCATTTAAGATGGAGGCCGAAGAGAGCCGCGAAATCCACGACATCAGTGAACGATTCTTCAGGAAAAGGATGAAGATGGTCAAGGCAAAGGCGCTCAATACCAGCACCAGTGAATTCGTTTATACTTTGGCACTCGCTGCTATTGTCAGTCTGGGCGGCTATGTGGTTATGTCCAAAAAAATCACGCCCGGAGAACTCGCAGGATTCATAACAGCTACCGGGTTTATGGTAATCACTGCCGTTAAGAAATTGGCCAAGAGCTATGCGAGCTTACAGGAGTCTCTGTCCGGTGTAAACAGGGTTTTTGAGCTTTTCACAATAGAGCCGACGATAAAAGACGATCCGGAGGCTATTACGCTGGAGAAAATTGAAGAAGGCGTTTGCTTCAAGAATGTGAGTTTTTCTTACGATGGCAGCAAAGAATTCATATTGAAGGATATTGATCTTACCATCCACAAAGGAGAGGTTCTCGCAATCGTGGGTGAAAGCGGTGCAGGAAAATCAACCATTATAAATCTGATACCCCGTTTTTATGACCCGGTCAAGGGCTGCATTGAAATTGACGGAACGGATATTCGAAAGATTAAACGAGAGTCGCTCCTCGGACACACAGCAATTGTTGCCCAGCAGACATTCCTCTTCAACCGCAGCTTTTATGAAAATATCCTTTATGGGAGAAAGAATGCCACGTTAGAAGAGGTTCAATCTGCAGCGAAGGCCGCTAATATTCATGAGTTCATTATGAGTCTACCTAATGGCTATGATACCGTTGTGGGCGAACTGGGGGTAAAACTATCGGGAGGTCAGCGGCAGCGGATCGCCATCGCCCGCGCCGTATTGAAAAATGCGCCCATTTTACTTTTAGACGAAGCGACTTCATCCCTGGATTATGAATCTGAAAAACTGGTACAGGATGCGCTAAACAACCTCATCATCGGGAGGACAACTGTCATCGTTGCCCATCGTCTTTCTACCATACAACATTGCGACAGAATCGTTGTAATGAAGAAGGGGCACATCGTGGAAGTCGGGAATCATGAATCCCTCATGTCAGGGGAGGGAGAATACAAACGTGTGTATCAGATGCATCTGGATACAATTCATTCATGAAAATACTCGTTATTGGCTCCCATGGCATGCTTGGCAAAGACCTTGTCAATCGATTATCCACCCTCTCAGACCAAAGAAATCCGGCTAATGAAGTTATTGCAGCGGATCGCGAGCATGTGGATATCACGCACGGTGAGGATGCCTCAAAATTTATTGCTCAAATCAAGCCGGACGTCATTATCAACTGCGCTGCGTTTTCGAATGTAGATGCATGCGAAACACAGATTTCTGAGGCATTTGCTGTCAATGCCCGTGGGGCGAGAAATGTTGCACTTGCAGGGAAACAAACAGGGGCAAAGGTCATCCATATCAGCACCGATTATGTATTCGACGGCATGAAGAATGAGCCTTACCTCGAAACCGACACACCAAATCCCATCTCGGTCTACGGCAAATCAAAACTCGAAGGAGAGCTTGCCGTGCAGGAAATAGGAGGTAATTACGGTATTATCAGAACGGCATGGCTCTTTGGTCCATATAGAAATAATTTTGTAACCACCATCCTGGAACTGGGAAGGAAAAACCGTTCAGTGTCCGTCGTTACCGACCAGTACGGGAGTCCCACGTATACGGCAGACCTTTCGGATGCAATACGAACTGCTATCTCGGAAGACCTCCGGGGTATATATCATGTGACAAATTCGGGAACGTGTTCACGCTATGAGTGGGCAAAGAAGATTTTTGAATTAACGGGTAATCAGGTATCCATCCTTCCTCTAAGAACCGCCGATTACAAACGCGCCGCCAGGGTTCCCCAGAACTCTTCCCTGGACTGTACAAAATATACCACGACAACCGGCCAGAAAATGCGACCCTGGCAAGAGGCTTTAAGGGAATATATTTCCAAACTATGTTAATTTTTCGATTATGACGTCAATTATAGTAAACATCTCAAATAAGTTGACATTGAATGCCTGTCATTCCGAACGAAGTGAGGAATCTTAAGATTTCTCAGTCGCTTCGCTCCTTCGAAATGACAACCTTCTTTTGTCGTCGATTATAGCTTCGCTCCACATCTTTACATCTTTGCGGTGAAAATGGAAAATGCCTTAATTGTTTTTATAAAATATCCTGAACCTGGAAAGGTAAAGACCCGCCTGGCAAAGGATATCGGTGATGAAAAGGCATGCGAGATTTACAAATTACTTGCTGAAAATGTTATCAAAAACATTCTCACAAAAAATCCAGGAACATATGATGTACATTTCTTTTTCACACCAACTGACAAAGAAACTGAAATTAGGACCTGGCTAAAACCCATCCTCAATGACAATCAAGGAATAAAAACACAATTTAGAACTCAAGAAGGCAGGAATTTGGGAGAAAAGATGTCCAATGCGTTTAGACAAATACTGCAAGAAAAAGGTTACAAGGAATGCATAACGCAGCGAACCGCAACCGAATCCCCCTTAAAAAAGGGGGAGGAAGGGGGTTGTAAAAAAAATCCCCAAGAAAAGAAGTTTTTACACAATACGATAATCATAGGAACGGACTGTCCGGAGATAGATGCAACCTTGATTGAAAATGCCTTTGATGTTTTAAAGGAGAAAGATATTGTTATCGGACCGTGCAAGGATGGCGGTTACTATCTCCTGGGTATGTCAAGACCTGTCCCTGTAAGTTTTGAGCAGGGATCCATATCTGATTTATTTGTTGATATCGACTGGAGCACAGACCGGGTATTTGAGCAGACAATGGAAAAGATACATAAAAATAATTTGTCCTGTAGTATTTTAAAAACCTCTGTGGATATTGATACGCAAGAAGATATGAATTACTATCGTATTACGAGTTAAATTCATTTTGGTTGCGGCTTTGCTGCGTTATGTATTAAAGCAATCCCATCTTTTCATCAAATCCGCACATGATATTCACACTGTGTAACCAGAGCTATCATTTGTTTTGCTTCATCTCTTGGATGCTTCTAAGACAGTTATTCCAACAAGTTCATCACCTTTGTATCTGAGTAGTACACCATTGTTGAGCATCTCAGAATCTGTTGCTCGCTGGGGTCTCTTGAAACTTATGTAAAGTACATCTGCTTCTTTATCATAATCTATCCACATTTTTGTCTCTGGCAATTTTATAAGGTGAGAAACAAGCTCATAAACTTCTTTCAATGTCCTGTTTATTTCTGCCGTTTCCATACGATTACCTCTCTTTCGAGTTTTATTTTACTTGTAAAATATGCAGTTATTATAAAGCCATTGCTGTTACTAACTTCTTTATAAACCACGGCAAGAAACTTATTCTTATCTACATGTCTTAAAGCAACAAATGTGACATCGTACCCCTTTATAATATAATCAGGATATTCGACTACATCAAGGACTTCATCGTAATAACCAGCTAAGTCATCATGATTCTCAATTATATGAACCCATCTTTCGTCAGTCAGCCTGATTGGAACACCATTTATTGATGTTGCTTTTTCCACGTTTCTTTAAACAATTGTAGAAAGGTGCTATCTGTACAAATGTTACTATGAATTATGTACAATGTACAGCATGTTTATTATTCCTTGTATTCCGTTTATTTATAATAACCCCATCTTTTCATCAAATCCGCACATGACGTTCATGTTCTGGACGGCCTGGCCTGATGCGCCTTTAATGAGGTTGTCGATAGCAGAAAGAATGACGATGCGGTTTTCGGTGACCTTTGTAGCAATATCGCAAAAATTAGTGAAGATCACGTCCTTCGTCCTGGGCATTTCGTTGCCTTCTTTAAGGCGAACAAAGGGTTCTTTACCGTAAAATTCCCTGTAAAGTTTATGTACCTCATCGTCATGCAGGGGCGAACGGCCGTTCACCCCTGCTTTCGGTTTGGCATAGACGGTGCACAGAATGCCGCGATTCATGGGTATAAGATGGGGAACAAATTGAATAGAAACCTTTTGGTTTGTTTTGATGGAAAGGATATGTTCGATTTCCGGACTGTGGCGATGCCCTCCCACGCTGTATGCCTCGACATTCTCATTACATTCGCAATAGTGCGTATCCTCTTTGGGTTCACGCCCGCGCCCGGATACACCGGACTTTGCATCAACGATAATATCTTCTGAAAGGATGAGTCCTTTTGTAAGTAGGGGAGCTAAGGCTAATATCGTTGCCGTAGTATAACAGCCGGGGTTGCCAACCAGATTGGTCTTTTTGATTTCTTTCCGAAAAAGCTCAGGAAGGCCATAAACGGCGGTCTCTATCCCCTTACTATCCGTATGCTGCGCCTTGTACCACTTTTCATAAAGCGACTTATCACGAAAACGGTAATCGGCGCTAAAATCTATAACCTTGATTCCTTTGCCTGTAAATAGCGGGACATACTGCATGGAGATGGTCGGCGGTAAAGTAATAAAGGCAAGGTCTATATTCCCCGATATTTCTTTCTGCTCAATCGTTTCACAGGACAGATCAAGCAGTCCTTTTAAGGCCGGGAAAATATCAGATATCTTCGGACGGTCAGTCCGGCGCACACCGAGATAGGTAATCTTCACCTCTGGATGACGCAGGAGGATTTTTATAAGTTCCAGGCTGGTATAGGCCGTAGCGCCAACAATTCCTACTTTTAACACGGTCGTGTCTCCCAAATCTGATTCCTGATGGATTTTAAAAACAATCTCAATTTCCGCTAAAAGATTTCAGATGCTCATTGCACATAAATTAAATCATAATTCCTTACGATAATGAATGACAAAAATCAAATTACGCTGCCTTCAGAAGCAGCATATTACACACAAAACATGCGAAAAGAAACGAATGGAATTTAGTCATTTTCGTGTCTTTTGTGAGTAAATTAAAATTCCAGAAAGTTAAACTATAGTAAACGTCTAAATAAAATATACATCCTATTGCTACAATGTCATTCCCACGAAAGTGGGAATCCAGGCGCCGTCCCTGCAAAAGCAGGGAACTACCTAAAGGATTGGATTCCTGCTTTCGCAGTTACTTTTTTTCATTGGATTTGGTTAACACACCTTCAGACCAATTGATAATAGCCCCGATATCTACCGGTTCGCCGCCAATGGTCATCTTGTGCTGCCGTCCTTCCAGCAACTTCTTCTCTTCACCTTCCACGAGCAATGTCGCCTCACCCTTTACTGCTGTAACAATAGTTTCAAAATCCCCTGCCTGGATATTCACAGTGCCTTTGTTTGTGCGTATCCTGCCATTAGGTGTATCGATTTCGAAAGGCACTTCTGATTCTTTCATGGAAATAAGGACCTGTCCGGTCTTCAGCTTGATCTTCCACGCATCATGAAAATGCACCTCGGTATTTGCGTCTATTCCCACATCAACTCCTTTTTTTGTTGATATGGAGGTCTTTCCTTCGCTGCCAGTCTTCAGGGTAATTCCGTTCCGAAAATTGATACGGTTCGACACCTGCTTCCATTCCTTGCCTCCAGGGTGCAGAACCTGGATATTTCCTTGAGCATTCAACAGGCCGATTTCCCCGCCCTTATGCGTTAGATAAAAAAATACCGCTGCCAATAGAATTGCCCCGCCCCCGACTATAGCGCCTAAAAATATGAATCCCTTCTTGGTAGGTCTTGAAATAAGTATTCCTAATTCGTAAAGGACGATCATGGGGATGGCAGTCATGGTCTGGGTAAAGGGATCAGGCGGAGTAACTATAGCAGCAATGATAAAGATGACTAAAATAGCGTATTTTCTCCACGCTATAAATTTATCAGGTGTAATAAACCGGATCTTTGAGAGGAGGAGCATAACGAGGGGCAATTGGAAGACTAATCCCAGAGCTACCGTCAGCATGAAAACAAATGAGACGTATTGCCCCATGGTAATGATGGGCTGTATACCAGGGCCCAGGATGCCAATCAGGAATTGCAGACCAAAGGGGATTAACAAAAAATACCCAAAGAGCCCCCCAACCACAAACGCCGCATAAGAAATGGGAAGGAATAAAAGCACGTACTTTTGCTCTTTTTTATATAGTCCCACGCTCACAAATTGCCATATCTGGTAAATGATGAATGGATAGGCCAAAAAAACCGATGTTATAAAACATAACTTCATGTAGGCATAGAAGCCCTCCTGGTAACTCAGCACCTGCAATTCTGTGGAAAGTCCAGCCTTTACCATGGCGAACTTATGCGGGTTTTTTGCTATATCCAGTATCTGTACCTTAAAAAACCAGCATACTACAAAGCAAAAAACAATGGCGATAATGGAATAAACGACCCTGCGCCGCAACTCCTCAAGATGCGTGCCTAATGACATCCTTACATTTTCAATTTCATCGATTACTTCTTCTGTTTCTAACTTTCCCACACTCAAACCTCAGTAAGTTTATTGATACTCGACATCGACCTTTACTCTTGAAATCGCGGTAATAAATTAGTCCTTCGGCAACTAAATATCCCCCTCCCTTGATGGGAGGGGTTAAGGGAGGGTGCATAGCTTTTTCTTTCACCCCCACCTAGCCTCCCCCTTGAGAGACTGTGTCGTAATAACACCGGAAAAGGATATTCTTTGTTCTTTGACAAGAGAAAACAAGAATGGTGAAACGCGTACCGCATATTTGTCGCAAAAAGGCATCATTTTTTCATAGTATATGGACAAAGAGAAACCTATTCGTGGTACTCTTAGCTTTGTAAGGCAAGGAACTGTCCAATGATCTCTTTAACGCCACCAAACAATGTAATCATCCGTGCAATGTTAAAACATGTTGCTCCGATCGAAATCTCCGCTTGGGCACTTTCTCTTCCTCGTAAAAGAAAGTTCGTTATACCAAGATTCCTCTTGATGTGCCCAAACGGATGTTCCACACGTGCCTTACGCCTGGTATATATCTCCTGAGACTCTGGCTGTTCATAGTGCCGTTCAAGCTTCTCTTTGATCTCTTCCTGTAATAACCGAACAATCTTTCGCCCACTCTGGGAATTCGTACATTCACCATAATGCCTGCACTTCTTGCAGATATCGGCATCCGGTATCCGGTATGCCAACTTTTTGCCTCCATCTTCTTTCCCTTTATAGGTAAGCTTATGCCCCTCTGGACAAAAGTAACAGTCGTGCTCCGTATTATAGACAAATTTATTCTTATGAAACGGCTTTTCCTCCGGATTGTGTAATGCCTGTTGCTGCGATGGAACTACAACCTTTGTCCCTCTGCGGTCTATCTTCTCAAGTTCTTCCGTATCTGCATATCCCGCATCTGCACATCCAACCTCACATTCCTTCCCGGTTACCGACTCTGCCTGTGTTATCTGATTCGCAAATTGATTCACATCAGTACTATCACTCACTGCATCAACATGGACAATAAGACCATGTTTGTCATCAACTACGCTTTGTACATTATAACTGGCATGGGAACCTTGCACACTCCTCATCAGGGCACTCTCTGGATCCGTCTGGTTTATCGTCTTCGGCGCTTTCCCCTTTTCCTCTTCTTCCTTGAATCGGCTCAGCATCTCTCGTATCTTGGTACGATATCCCTCATTCTCCGCAAGTTCCTTCTCCATCTTTACCAACGAACCCTGCTCTCTTTCTTCCTCGTCAATTCGGTCACATTCTTCAAGCAGTTCCTCTATACGTTTATCGACCTCTGCCAGGTGCTTCTCATAGTGTTGCTTGGTGTAGTTCTTACCACGAGATGCATTTGCACGTATCTTTGTGCCATCCACAAAAAGTACATTACCATCTATTAAACCCAGTTCCATGCATATGCGGCTACATTGCTTTATAAGCTCTTTCAGGGCTCTCTTGTTCTTACGGCGAAACTCCGCTATCGTCTTATGATCCGGGGGTAAGTCCTCCCATAAGCCACATAAATGATACATTATGATGGGTTGCTCGCTCCAGTTTCCGCGAACTCTTCCATCCGTAGGAACAACCATACACGAATAATTTGAGCATTGCTTTGGGATCATACTCAGCGTTGCCTACTTTACGGGGATCGGTCTGAATTCCAACTTTCTCCAAATCAACTGCATCTATGAATGCATCATATACTCTTACCGGATCATCTGCCCTTACATAATCCTCTATGCTCTTGGGTAACAATGTCATTTGATGTCGATTACCATAGCGATATGCCATTGCTATACCTCCTTTCTTGAGGTATATTATATCACATCTCTTTTCCCATTCATCACGGCTTTTGTATTTTCTTAACAAATACCCCTAATTACGACACAGTCTCTGATGGGGGAGGAACGATAGTTTGAAATTCCTGAATAAAAATTTAGTGGATTTATATTACAAACATACCTTGAAAATTACAAGGAACAATTCGAGGGGTTATCGAAGGGATTTCACTCAATGAAGAAAGACATGAAATACGTATGATTTGGATAGGAGCGTTAATATATTTCAGATGTTTCTCATTTCTTTACGGGTAGAGCATACATCGTGACTTTGTTTCCGCCCTTCTCCTTGGACTCAAACAGGGCCTTATCCGCAAAGCCAATAAGATCATCTTTTGTGAAAGTATCTGCGGCGGGTTTCATTTCTGCAACCCCAAAGCTTACGGTAAGCTTATATTTCTTGTTCTTATCGATAAACATATGCAGAGCAATTGATTCTCGTAGTTTTTCTGCCACAATCAGAGCCTCCTGCCCGCTCGTCTCAACAAGAACAATGGCGAATTCCTCGCCGCCATAACGAGCAATCATATCGTAGTCGCGGAGTGTTTTTCGCATAAACTTGCATAATTCTTTTAAAATAAAATCACCGGTTTGATGGCCGTATTTGTCATTAAATTTTTTGAAGTCGTCAACATCTGCCATAATCAGACTGAGCGTTGCATTTTTGCGTATCGCCAGGTTAATTTCCTTTTCGAGAAAGTTCTGGAAGTAACCATGATTGTATACCTCTGTTAAGCTGTCCAGGTTCGCTAGTTTTTCAAGATGTTTGCTTTTTTCTTCGAGTTCTCTGTTCTTTTGATCGTACGCTATGTTTATAGCGCTCAGCGCAACATTGGCCTCTTGCAGAATTTGTTCAATCGACTCGGAATTCTCCATGTGGAAGCCAAATAAACTGGCGGTTTGTGTTGTTTCCGAGACGACAAGTTTTAATATCTTCTCAATGATTTCATCATCGAAGTTCAGCATTGTCTTGGATTCGCTGAGAAATTTCTGATGGTATTTCTGGGGATTATTCGAATAGAGGATATTGGTGATTATTCCCGACAAATAGACAACGCCAAGAGTAAGCCTAAGATTTTTATCACTGCCTTTGTAGCCTTCCGGACAATGATGGTATTGAATAGGAGTCAATAACTGAGCGGGAAACCCCCAATTTTTGGCAACCTCATATCCAATGAATGCGTGGTCTGCTCCTATGATTTGCTGTTCGATTTCAACGATGTCTTTTCCACTATGAGACGCCTCTAACAATACTTGTTCGTACTGTTGCGGTAATGAGAGGGCTATAATCAGTTCTCCAATATTTTGCAAGAGACCAGCAATAAAGATCTCTTCCCAATCGGATTTGACGATCTCTGCCATGATAACTTTTGCTGCAACGGCGTTAGACAATGACCGTTCCCAATATTTTTCATAATTAAATACGTCCTTTTTGCCCTTCGCTTTCACGGATAAAAAAGAAAATGAAAGAGTGAGGTTTCTAATCGCATTCATTCCAAGTCTTGATGCAGCCTGGTGTACGGTGCTTATCTTGCAAGGAAGATTGTAAAGGGCGGAATTGGCTATTTTTAATACTTTTGCTGAAAGGGAAGCATCCTTTGATATGAGATCTGCAATATCCTTCATACCGATTTCTTCCTTCGAAGAAATCGAAATGAGTTTATATGCAACCGTTGGCAAGGTAGGCAGAGAAGGTGATTCAAGTACGGCTTTTAAGACTTCGTCTTTTGTCATAGTTGAATTCTTCGGCAAAAATTAAAAGATCCGCAATCGGAAGTATTATTACCACAAGATGTAGCATGAATCAATAAAAAAATATTATGGTGGACGTATTAAATAAATTGACATAAAACGTCATTGCGAGCGGCAGCGAAGCAATCCCTGTTTTGAGATTGCTTCGTCGTTCCTCCTCGCAATGACAACTTTCCTTTAACGTTTACTATAGTATCACACGTGTACGAGTTCTAAGCTAAAAATAGTTTATTTCTAAAATCAAATTTCCTTGAATGCCCTGAAATTACAAATGAAACGTAAGGAGAATCAAGGGCGTAAAAAAACTTAAAAACGCAGAGAAAAGCCTTGAAAGATTTATGGGTATATGCTACTATTTTTATGAAGTGATTTTATTTTTGAGCGGATCAGGCAATAATTAATCTTATCTCCAGACCCAAAAAGGGGAAGTATTATGGGTATCGAATTCCAGGGAAACTTAATTGGCACGGGAAAAACGTTTGGAATCATTGTTAGCCGATTCAACAATTTTATAACAAAACGTTTACTGGACGGCGCCATCGATGTCCTTACCAGGCACGGCGTAAAAGAAGAGGATATTGATACCTTTTGGGTGCCCGGTTCCTATGAGATACCAATTACAGCCCTCAAGGCTGCGCAGGGCGGAAAATACCACGCAATAATTTGTTTGGGGGCTGTTATACGCGGCGAAACACCCCATTTCGACTATGTTGCAAGCGAATCAGCCAAGGGAATTGCACACGTTGGATTGTCTACAGGCATTCCAACCATTAATGGCGTAATTACCACAGAGACTCTGGAGCAGGCAATAGACCGTGCGGGCGCAAAGACAGGAAATAAAGGAGCTGAGGCTGCTTTATCTGCCTTAGAGATGGTGAATCTTTTTGATCAAATACAAACCGGTGTAAAAACAATCAAAAGACGTTGATCTATCACTGGTATTTAGTTCCCTCTCCCACATAACCGCTTATTCCGAATCATGGCAGAAATACGATTATCTCATTGATTTATTTTTTAAATTGCTCTTACTAAAAACTGAATATTCCATGCGTAACAGAACGATTGCCCGTGAACTCGCCATTAAAGCCCTTTACCAGCTTGACCTATGCGGTGATGGCATCATCAGTGATATCGACACCTTTTGCAAAGAAAGCGCTGAAAAGACGGATATCTATTCGTTTGCCATGTCACTTATTAACGGCTGCAGGTCGAACATTAAAGAAATCGACGAAAAGATATCGAGTGTTACAGAACACTGGGAATTACGCCGCATGGCTATTATTGACAAAAACATCCTGCGTTTAGGGGTCTATGAACTCCTGCACAGAAACGATATCCCGCCAAAGGTCTCTATTAACGAGGCCATAGAACTCGCCAAAAAATACAGCACAAAAAATTCAGGAACGTTTGTGAACGGAATTTTAGATAAAATTTATACCCGGTATGGAAATGGAAAATTATTGAAGGATACAAAATTCATACCCATTCAGGAAGTCGCTCCGGAAACCGATTATGGGAACTCCGACCTGCACGTTCATACAAACTATTCAGATGGCACCATGTCACCGGAAGCGGTTGTAGACGAAGCCATTCGACTTGGCATTTCGACCATTTCTATCACGGATCACGACACCGTTGAGGGCGTCGTGGCAGCCTGTCAATACGGACAGGGTAAAAATCTCAATATCATCCCGGGTTTAGAACTTTCTTCATATCTTAGTCCTTTGGAGGTTCATATCCTCGGATATTTTATTGATATTCATAATGTTTCTTTACAAAAAATACTAAAAGTAGCTCATGAAGACCGTTTAAAGCGTATTTATGCAATAGCGGAAAAATTACGCGGACTTCATGTCGATGTTGACCCGCAGGAGATTCTTACGCTGGCGGGAAAAGGCTCTCCCGGACGCATGCATGTGGCAGAAGTGATATGGAAACACGGTTATTGTAATACTATCCTGGAATCATTTTCAAAATACATCGGTGATCACGGCCCTGCGTATGTTCCTAAAAAAACGCTGACACCGCAGCAGGCTATTGAATTAATCAGAGAGGCAGGAGGCGTGGCGGTTCTTGCCCATCCGGGACTTACCCAAAGAGACCATGTTATAGAAGACCTGGTAAAATACGGTTTGCAGGGAATAGAAGTATACTACCCGTCGCATACCCCGCAAACCGTTAAGAAATATCTTAAGATAGCAATGAAGTACGATTTGGCAGTAACCGGCGGCTCAGACTTCCACGGAGAAAGAAAGGCAGATACCCCGATTGCGAAAGTAACTGTGCCAGGAGACCTTGTTAGTAAACTCAAACAAAGATGCCGCTCACAGTAAAGCCGTCTCATTTTCATACAATGAATTTCATCAGACAGACAATTTCCCCTCTAGCAAGAGGGGATTAAGGGGTGTGTTAATTGCATACCTACACACCCCCAGCCCCTCTTTTTAGAGGGGAGTTTTAAAATCGCTACCAACGGTAGCCGGATGATAACAGACTCAAGAAAGTTGCTTATTTGTAAAAGTTTGTACAGGAGATAACAATCGATGGAACTGCCATCAAAGGATGACAAAAATAACGTAGTTGATAAAAAAACAGAAGCACAGGAAGCTGCCATTATAAAAGCCAACACGGGAAAGCAAAAGAACAACTCAGAGAAAACCCGCCCCAGTTTCTGGTCTCGACTAAAAAACTCCACCATAGAGCCACGGAAGACCGTCGTTATAGAAAATGGTGTTGAAAAATTAGTTTTAATAACGCCGGAAACTACCGCTATACCAAAAACTGTTCTTCCAAAAGAAGAAACCCAAAAGCCGGTTTCCGTTCCACAAAAGACTATTATTCAAGAAAAAACCATAAAAGGAATACCTGCTGAAAAGCCAATTTCCGTCTCTCAAAGTGCTGTTTTAGAAGAAACTATAGAAAAACCTGCTCCTGTTCAGCGGAAAGCTGTTGTTAAAGAGAAGGCTGTTGAAAAACCCACTTTAGTTCCGCGACAAGATGTTGTTGTTGAAAAGCCAATTGAAAAACCTGCTCCTATTCCGCAGGAAGCCATTGTTAGAGAAAAACCTGTTGTAAAGCCTGCTCCCCTCCCGAAGGAGACGATTGTTCAGGAAAAACCTGCGAAGGAGAAGGTGCTTGAAAAACCTGTTTCGGTATCGCCGTCACCTGTCATTAGAGAAGTGCCTGTTGAAAAGCCAGTTTCAGTCCCGCAAAAACCTACGGTAGAAAAAGAGAAGGTTGAAAGGAAACCTGTAACTTCAACCGAGAAATTAAAGAAAGGTTTGGAAAAGACCCGCGGTCGTTTTTGGTCCAGATTAAAAAATTTCTTTTTGTTTCAGCGAAAGATAGATGAATCCGTGCTTGAGGAATTGGAGGATATCCTGATTGGCGCGGATATTGGCGCAAAGCCCGTCCAGAAATTAATCCACGAGTTGCACGAAGCATGGAAATCCCAGGCGATAACCGAGACATCACAGATACATGATTTTATAAAAAACAGATTGAAAGAAGATTTACGGGCATGGCAAACCGGTATTCTGTATGCCCCCAATTCCCCTACGGTTATCATGGTGGTCGGGGTAAATGGAGTCGGCAAAACCACAGCCATAGCAAAACTTGCAAACATTCTTATTAAAGATGGCAAAAAGGTTATGGTGGCAGCCGGCGATACGTTCAGGGCCGCAGCCGTGGACCAACTGGATATTTGGAGTAAACGAATCGGCGCCGAGATCGTAAAACATCAAACCGGTTCTGACCCTGCAGCCGTTGCCTACGATGCTTTAGAAGCTGCCATTGCACGGGGTATTCATGTAGTAATTGTTGACACTGCAGGCCGCCTTCATACCCACGAAAATCTCATGAATGAACTCAGCAAAATCAAACGGGTCATTTCTAAAAGAGTCCCTGGAGCCCCCCATGAAGTGTTGATGGTGCTCGACGCAACAACCGGACAAAATGCGATTTCCCAGGCAAAGATGTTTAAACAGGCGGTAGACGTCACAGGCATATTCCTGGCAAAGTTAGACGGTACGGCAAAGGGTGGCATCGTGCTGGGTATGCGCAACGAAATAAACATCCCCGTAAAATTTGTTGGGCTGGGTGAAACGGCAGATGATATCGAGAAATTTGATGCCGATACCTTCGTGAATGCATTGTTTGAGTAATAAATTAAGTCTTCGACGACTTTTTTCCCTCCCTTGATGGGAGGGGTTAGGGGAGGGTGATCATCCTTTTTCCTCCACCCCCACCTGACCTCCCCCATCAAGGGGGAGGAACTAAACTTTGAAATTCCTTAATAACGTTAAAATACCTTGCGATGGTGACAGATAAAGTCGTTTTTAATATCTTTCGATTTAATCCGGATAATGATAAAAAACCGTATTTCCAGGAATTTGAAATCCCCTTTATCCGGAAAGACCTGACAGTACTGGAAGGACTTTATTATATCCAGGAACGGTTGGATAACTCCCTGGCCTTTCGGTCATCCTGCAGGGCTGCAGTTTGCGGTTCTTGCGCTATGCATATTAATGGAAAGTACCGCCTTGCCTGTAACACCCTGGTTTCCAAACTCAAATCAGATAAAATTACCATTCGTCCCCTCTCACACATGGCCATTCATAAAGATCTCTTTGTCGATATGAAGCCGTTCTGGGAAAAGTATGAGCATATCAAACCTTACTTGATACCGGGAAAATCAGCGCCAACCTCAGGGGAGCAAATACAAAGCCCGGATGAAAGAACAAGGATTGACGTTCTGATTGATTGTATTTTGTGTGCCTGTTGCCATTCCTCGTGTCCCATTACTGCTTCACATGAAAAGTACCTTGGGCCGATGGCCCTTCTCAATATGGACAGGTTCTTGTCCGATACGCGAGACGGCGCAAAGCAGGAGCGTTTGGCAATTGTAAACGACGAGTACGGCGTATGGCGTTGTCACACAGTCTTCAACTGCCAGGAGGTATGTCCCAAAGACTTGAATCCGTCCGGCTCTATCGCCCATTTGAAGATGGAAATTGTTAAAAATAAAATATAGTGCGCTGACCCTGGTGGCAGCATTGGGTGCGGGTCAAATCGAAATTAAATTAGGCCTTTGTCAGCTGCACAAACTACCCCTCCTTTGATGGGAGGGGTGAGGGGAGGGTGATCTTAAGCGCTAAGTTGTTTTTGATATTTTTACAAGGAGTCTAATATCGAATATCGAACAAGGAATAATGAATGTCGAAGGATAAGAAAACCTCACAATTCGAAATTCCTTGTTCGATATTCGTTATTCAATACACGGTTAAATTAATCCGTAATTTTAACTTTGCGCTTATGGGGAGGGTGATCAGTCTTTTTCCTTCACCCCCACCTGCCCTCCCCCATCAAGGGGGAGGAACTAATTGTTTGAAATTACGAAACAGTAACTTAAGAGAAAGGATGGTAAACATGGAAGAAAAGAAAAAGATTGTTGTTGTTGCAAGGACTGAAGGTATTGAAATTGTTGT
>JACRII010000076.1 GCA_016235875.1 Planctomycetota bacterium | reverse complement strand
CCTTGAACCCGCGAAGGGGTATCATTCCATTTTGAATTGCAACTCTATAGAGCGATTTTGATGGGTTCGCTTCGCCCTTCGTACACTCAGGACAGGCTTAACCCATTCTACGTGCCTGGGCTGGTTCAATCTTGCAGATTGAACCACATGGTTTAACAGGACTATGGGTCTTGAACCAACACAAACCGTGAACAATGCCAAACATTTCGGTTCAATCGTGGACGATTGAACCAGCCGAAGATAGATATAAGAAATACAAATATCACCCAAAAGGTGCGTATATGATTTTGTTTAAGTCTTTGAAATATCTGCACAAATCTGTGTCCAACTGCATTTTTTGGGTTTCACATTAAAAACCTTTCCCTTGCTTTTTAATGGTCGCGGTATAAAATGGCGATAGTTCACCGCAAAGTTTGCGGAGACTTCGTCGTGAGCTCAGTCGAACGAACGCAGATAAAAACGGAAAAATAACCACAGAGACACAGAGGACACGAGGATAAGGAGAAAGGGAGAAACAGGGAAGGCTGAAGAAGGAAGCAAGTGGTATGAGGCAAGAGGCTGGAATGCAGAGGAGAAGGGGGCGCTGAGCGGCAAGGGAGAAAATACTCTACACCCTTCACTTGCCATTCGTTAAGTGACGATGAACGTTTTTTTGTACCTTGATAACCTGTGTAATCTGTGGTTCCAGTAATTCTTTTTAAAACTTGACTCATCCCCGTTTTTACGAGGACAAGTTTGTGAAGATAAATCGCACATAAAGTATTTAAAGGAGAGAAGGGAAATGAGGATGAAAAGAAAGTTATTCGATCGTATTACAGTAAATCCCAAAGTCTGCATGGGACAGCCTACAATACGGGGAATGCGCATTACAGTTGCATTTGTGCTTAAATTGCTTGCTTCAGGTATGAGCCATGAAGAAGTCATGAAGGCGTATCCGGAACTGGAAGAGAAAGATATCCTTCAGGCTATAGAGTATGCATCATGGCTTGCAGGGGAGTATTATTTCCATCTGCCTGTTTCTATTGAATAATAACTATGAACGTAAAGTTTATAGCAGACATAATAATACTGATATAGGAGGCATATTATGAAGGCGGTTGTTTTTCATGAGAATGGCGGAGTAGACAAATTAACTTACACAGATGTGGAGAAACCAAAGATTTCTCCCTATGAAGTGCTGGTAAAGGTGAAGGCATGCGCGTTGAATCATTTGGATATCTGGGTAAGGCAGGGGTTGCCTGGCATAGAAATCCCCATGCCTCATATCCTGGGCAGTGATAGTGTTGGTGAGGTGGCCGAGGTAGGTATGGAGGTCAAGAAATTCAGTGTGGGTGACAGGGTAATCGTTGCACCTGGCGTCCGATGCAGGAAGTGTGTGCATTGCATTACAAACAACGACAGCATGTGCAGCAGTTTTAAGCTGATGGGATTTCAGGTACAGGGCGGTTACGCCGAGTTTACCAAGGCGCACGTGGATAATATTATCCCTATCTCTAACAAGTATTCTTTTGAAGAGTGGGCGGCTATTCCTCTGGTGTTTTTAACAGCCTGGCACATGCTCATTATGCGGGGACAACTCAAACCCGGTGAGAACGTGTTAATCCACGCCGCCGGCAGTGGCATCGGGAGCGCTGCTATTCAGATTGCCCGTCTGGCTGGCGCCCGTGTGATTACCACGGCACGAGGGAGTGAAAAACTGAAAAAAGCAAAACAATTGGGTGCCGACGAGGTTATCGACTATTCGAAAGAGGATTATGGAGAGAAGGTAAGAAGTTTGACAGATAATAAAGGGGTTGACCTTATCTTCGAACATATCGGTCCGGATACGTGGGAAAAGAATCTGCATTGTTTAACAAAGGGCGGGAGGATGGTGGTGTGTGGCGCAACGAGCGGTCCTTCAACGACGATGGACATTCGTCCTTTATTTATGAAACAGCATTCGATTATCGGCTGTTATTTAGGCAGCAAAAAGGAACTTCTGGACGTACTGAATCTGGTAGAGTTTGGAAGATTGAAACCTGTAGTAGACAGCGTATTCCCATTGAAAGAGGCTGCAGCTGCCCAGCAGAAGATGCTGGACAGGGAGAATTTTGGAAAGATTGTTTTAAAAATATAGCGAAACAAACCTCAGATCAATAAAACTTGTCCTCATGAAAATGGGGAACCATTTGAAACCACATATCCTCGTTTTCACGAGGACAAGTTTCGCAGACTTCGTCGTGAGCGCTCAGTCGAACGATTGCACAGATTTGCGATACTCATCAATTTCAAAGATTGATTGTGTTTTTTGGTAGCAGTTCACCCCCCTCCCCTAACCCCTCCCACAAGGGGCGGGGAAAAATGTTTTCTCCCCCTCGATGGGGGAGGCTGGGTGGGGGTGCTGAACTATTATGTTTTTTGTCTGTGAAATCTGTGTAATCTGTGGATTCTTTTCAAGCCCAACGGTAAAACACATCTCAATCATATCCCCCCAAAAAGCCTTGCATATTATGCCTGGATTGATATAATTTACTTTTTATATTTGGCGTTACTGAAATCAACAGGATTGGTGCAATGAATGTAAATACTGCGAAAAAAACCGACTACGTCTTTAAAGCGCCCAGGGGCACTGAAGACGTATTGCCGGAAAGATGGGCTTTATGGAGAAAGCTTGAGGATGCTGGTCGAAAGGAGTTTGAACTCTGCGGATACTATGAAATCCGCACTCCTATTTTCGAAGACACTCGTTTGTTCGTCAGGAGTATTGGAGAGGCTACCGACATTGTCGAAAAGGAGATGTATACCTTTGCTGACAGTGAGGATTCCAGTATAACCCTGCGTCCTGAAAGCACGGCCCCTGTAATGCGCGCATACCTGGAGTATGAATTGCATAAGACCAAAAAATTCCAAAAGTTTTATTACATCGGCCCGCAATTCAGGAAGGAACGGCCACAGGCTGGAAGGCTTCGGCAATTTCACCAGATGGGGTTAGAAGCGGTAGGAGCCAGTGACCCGTTGTTGGACGTGGAAACTATCAGTGTGGCTACCCGGATATTCGACCGCATAGGCCTTAAGGGATATACGGTCAAGATTAACTCCATTGGCTGTGAAAAATGCAGGCCGGTTTTTAGAAGTATCCTCAAGGAAAAACTCTGTGAACATGAGAAGGCGCTCTGTGAACTGTGTCAGTCGCGGCTCAACCGAAACGTCTTTCGTATTCTGGATTGCAAAAACGAAAAATGCAAAACGATCAGTCATCACATGCCTTCGATTAATGACTATTTGTGCGGAGAATGTCAGACTCATGCGAAGAGCGTGAGGGAAGCCCTTCTTGAAATCGGTATTCCATACATTGTCGATGCCCATCTGGTGCGGGGGCTGGACTATTACACCAAGACCGTTTATGAAATCACCCACTCCTCCCTCGGCGCTCGTGATGCAATCTGCGCAGGTGGGCGCTATGACAATCTGATTTCTGATATTGGGGGGCCGTCTATTGGTTCCGTGGGATTTGCTATCGGTATGGAGGCGACGATACTCGCCCTTGAAAATGTTACCGCAAAAAAGAATAAACTTATCAATCAGGAGGTTTGTGGTCCTTCTCCCACGGTGTATATCGTTTCTATCGGTGAAGAAACAAGAAAACAATGTTTCTCATTGCTTAATCTTTTGAGGAGATCAAACATTTCTGCGGATTTTGATTACGAAGGCAGAAGTCCCAAGGCGCAGATGCGTACGGCGAACAAATTGGGGGTAAAATACGTGATTGTGCTGGGTCCCGACGAAATGGCACGAGGCGACATTAAAATCAAGATAATGGAAACAAGCGAAGAAATCTCACTCAAACAAAGTGAAGTCCTCAAGTGGTTCCTGAATAGACAATCGCCCCAGACCTAAGCAGAATGAGCCGAAATAAAAATGGATTTAACCGCTAAGGGATTGACAATAAATAATCTGAACAAGTTTGTTATCCGACACTTTGAAGATAAGGCACTGTCAGGGCTAAAGCCCAATTCAGATAAGACCGTCACTAACCCCAGCCTTAAGGCTGGGGTTAGTGGGTACACGTCATACCGGGGCTTTAGCCCTGATGGCACAGCAACGTGAAGTTGTTCATTTTAATTAAGCTGGTTATACGATGTATGTCATAGAGAATCCCCCTTAGAAAAACTAGGTGGACTTAAAGAAATCCCCCTTAGAAAAGGGGGTGAGGGGGTTGTAAACTTGTCCTCATGAAAATGGGGAATAGCCCAGAAAAAACACAACCCCCTGAATCCCCCTTTGTTAAAGGGGACTTAAACGGAATGTTTGTAGAAACTTACATAAAAATTTTACAGGATAATACTAAATAAATATGTCTAAATTGAAACGAACACATACCTGTGGTCAATTGCGTTTGAAAGACCTGAAATCAACCGTAGTCCTGTTTGGCTGGGTAAGCAGTGTCCGCGATCACGGCGGTTTAATCTTTATTGATTTGCGTGACCGATATGGCATTACTCAGGTGGTCTTCAGTCCTGATAAAGGAGAAGATTTTTTTAAAATTGCAGGCCAATTACGACACGAATACGTTGTGGCCATCCAGGGAATGGTATCTGCCAGACCTCCGGGAACGACTAACCCCGATCTGGATACCGGAGAGATTGAGGTATATTCAGATACCGTTGAGATATTGAACAGGTCAGAGACACCACCTTTCGAGGTTGTTGATGAAGGTAATGTGTCGTTGGAATTACGCCTAAAGCATCGGTATCTGGATCTGCGGCGTCCCATAGTGCAAAAGCGATTGATCTTCCGACATAAGATATGTCAAACAATACGTGAATATCTCGACCGTTTGGATTTTGTCGATATTGAGACGCCCGTATTGACAAAGAGTACGCCGGAAGGGGCAAGGGATTATTTGGTGCCCAGCAGGGTCAATCTTGGAAAGTTTTACGCGCTACCCCAATCACCCCAGCTTTTCAAACAAATCCTCATGGTAGCGGGTTATGATCGTTACTTTCAAATCGTACGTTGTTTTCGCGACGAAGACCTCCGGGCACAGCGGCAGCCGGAGTTTACGCAAATGGATATGGAGATGTCTTTCGTAGATGAAGGCGATATTATCCAGGTCATCGAGGGACTCATGGCTGCGATTTTTGATAAGGTTATCGGGAAAAAAATTACCATTCCTTTCCCAAGGATTTCTTACAAAGAGGCTATGACCTCTTACGGCTGTGATGCACCCGACCTGCGTTTTGGCATGAAGATAAAAGACGTATCCGATATCGTCCAGAAATCAGAATTCAAGGTATTTTTAGATACCATTAAATCGGGTGGACAGGTGCGCGGTATCAATGCAAACGGATGCGGCAGTTATTCAAGGAAAGATATCGATGATTTAACGGCCTTTGTCGGCCAATTCGGGGCAAAGGGACTTGCCTGGTTCAAGGTAGAGGAAACGGGCTTAAGTTCTTCGATAGCAAAATTCTTCCCGGCCGACGTCCAGCAGAAGATACAACAGTGTATGGATGCGAAAAAGGGAGACTTGCTCCTTTTTGTTGCCGATAAACCAAAGGTGGTGTCCCAGTCGCTTGCGCAATTGAGGCTGCACCTTGGTCATAAAAACAAACTCATTGATACTGGCGTGTTCAATTTCTCATGGGTGGTTGACTTCCCGTTGTTTGATTATAACGAGGATCAAAAACGTTATGAGGCGCTTCATCATCCGTTTACCTCTCCGCATCCTGATGATCTTCCATTCATGGAGGAAAAGCCCTTGGAGGTGAAGGCGCGGGCATACGACCTGGTGCTCAACGGTGTGGAACTGGGTGGTGGGAGTATCCGTATCCACACACCCGAGGTACAAAAAAGGGTTTTCCGTATGCTTGGCATAGACGATGAGAATGCATATAAGAAATTTGGATTCCTGCTTGATGCGCTGAAATATGGCGCTCCTCCTCATGGCGGAATTGCGTTAGGAGTAGACCGCATGGTTACGTTGTTATTACAGCTTGACGATATTCGCGAGGTTATCGCATTTCCGAAGACACAGAAGGCTACATGTCTCATGACTGATGCACCATCTGAGGTTGATGCGCAGCAACTAAAAGAATTGGGTATACGAATTGTCTAAATAAGATTAGAGTTAAAAACTAAAAATTGATAAACGGATTAAATCCAACAAAGAGAGACCAATGAAAAAACAATTACTCATATTGCTTATTGGGGCTACCTGTGTGGTATTTTTGGCCTCCATAAGTTTTTTTATATACTTAAAACGTTTACACCGTTCTGTGGCTTATTTCCAAACGGTGGGAGAATACGTACAACAGGGCAAGCTTGATGACGCCATTATCATTTTGAAGAACACCCTGAGTAAAAACCAGCGCATTGCTGAGGCCCACGCTGCCCTGGGTATGATTTACAACAAAAAAGACATGCTCGACGAGGCGCTTTCAGAGCTGCAAAAGGCATTAAACCTTAAACCGGACCTTTTCACTATTTATCAGGAAATGTATCTGGTTTATAAGAAGAAAGGGATGGAAGAAGAAGCTCAAAGAGCCTTGAATTCATATGAAAAACTCAAAGGGAAGTAGGTAAAAATTATTTTGTACTGTCTGCATAAAATTGTTAATATTTTGATATGAAAAGATATTTAATCATAATTCTCCCCGTCTTTGTCATGCTTAGCATGCTTCACCTGCAAATACTGTTTGCAGAGCGAGATGACGAAGCAAATAAATGCTATCTGGACGCATACAACATGTACAAACTGGGGAAAATGGATCAATCCCTGGAAATGTTGAAAAAAGTCGTAGAGCTTAGCCCTGATCATGCTGAGGCACACTTTGGCATGGGTAGTATTTATTTCAGGCAGAACATGTTTGATGATGCCGTTAAGGAATTTACAAAGGTCACCAAGATTAAACCAGAGTATGTCGAGGCATACCAGCGATTATGGCTGGCATACAAAAAACTGGGTATGAACGACAGGGCCGAGGAGGAACTTTTAAAATACAAAAAATTGATTGAGGAACGTATGCAGAGTATGGGTGGGGGTTCTCCTCAGGTAGCAAAACCTGTCTCGCCACCACCTCAAAAGGAAGAACGGGTGGAAGAATCTAAACCGCCGGAAACAAAGGTAGAATCTTATCGACCACCAGAGACACGACCTCCCGAAACAACTGTCCCGGAGACGAGAGTTGCTGAATCCAGACCATCGGAAGTAGAAACCGGACTGGGAAAATCAACCGTAGTAAAACCAGTAACACCTCCCATGCCGGAAGAATACAGACCGCCTGTTGTTGCACCAGCGCCTCCTCCTGTTGTAGCGAGGCCGGTTGAACCTCCCCAACCACCACAGGAAATGAAATCTGCCACAAAGCTTGAAGAATACAAGTCGCCGTATATAAAGTTGGATAAAAGTGATCCTGCCTATCAAAGTCTGTTTAAACCATTTAAGAAAATGGGTTCTGCCTTGTTCCAGAGCCCTCAGAAAAAGAGTGGCACTGTGGTGAAATTACACAGGGCGTATTTTGGTAAACTGATTAAGGGTTTCTTGTACTATATTGTGGTTGTACAAATCTGGTTATGTATTGTCGCCTCTTTTTGTATATATTTTTTAAAACCAAAGGGGAATAAATTATGAAGAGATGCCCTTATTGTGCAGAAGAAATCAAGGACGAAGCGATTAAGTGTCGTTTTTGCGGTGAATATTTAACCCCTCAAGCCGTTGATCAAGGGAAGTCAGCCGCGCAGGCGAAACCAGAAGTCAAGCCGCAACAAAAGTTACAAACTCCGCAGGCTGAAAGACCAAAGATTGAGACTAAGAAGCCTCCAAAAACGACGTTACCGCCTCTGGAAAAGGGAAAGAGTCCGGAAATAAAACCTGCCGCTGTAGCCACGAAACGGGCGGGCTTTGAAATGAAAGAGGCAACGGAAGCGAAAACCGTTGCCCCCGGAGAAGAACCCACTCTTGCTGTTAAAAAAAAGAAAAAAGACTGGGTTTTAATAATTGCTATTATTGTCTTTGGTATTTTGTTGCTGGTAATACAGTTCAGCAAACAGTTAGGTATCGAGGGTTTTCCTTAAGGCTTATACCGATCTTGCCCATTATTCCAGTATTACCGGAATAATGGCATATCTTTTGACTCAGAGAGGAGAGTCGTAACAATTCGAGTTACAGCCTCCGTGTCACTTCCAACGTAACGTACCTTGCTTTCCCGATCCAGTAAAACCATGGTGGGTATAGCCTGTATATGGTATAAGCTTGGAATTGCGCCCTGCCAGCGTTTCCCATCAAAAATCTGCGGCCATCCAACCTCAAACTGCTTCACAAAACCGCGTAAATCCTCAATGTCGTCATCCAGGCTGACACCAATGAACTGAACCCCTTTATCTTTGAATTTAGTGTATAATTTTTTTGCATTTGGAAATTCCTGGAGACAAGGGTCACACCATGTAGCCCAGAAATTAATGATAATGACATTTCCTTTATATTGTGCAAGATCAAGAGGTTTCCCGTCAACGGATGTTACATTAAAGGTCGGAGCTTCCTCACCTATTCGCAGCATCCCGCTCAATTCATTGCCAAAGGCATCGGCTGCCCTGGGCTCAATCATCCGCAATTCAGCAACAACCTCTTTTGCCGTTGCTAAGTCTCCTTTTCCTAAAAGAGACTTTGCCTTAAAATATAATGTGCGCGCCTTAAAATTTCGATTTATATCTCCCTGACTCAGCACCGTATCAAAACTTTTGATTGCCTCATCAAAATTATGCATCTCGTTATGCGCAGCGCCCATGAAAAACTTTGCTTCCAGCGCCTCTTCTGTTTCGGGATACTTTCCGATCAAAGTATTCAGATCATTCATTGCCTCGTTATAATATTTCTTTGCATCGGCAGACTTCATTTCTGTAAGACTGCTTAAGTTTCTTCTGATAATCTCTAACTGTTTTGCTGCAGTAGCGTCGTGTTTCAATTCCTTGGCGTGAACTGAGTATCCTGCCCAGACAAAAAAAACAGATGTGATTACGGTTAAATTTAATAGACTCCCTTTTTTCATAATGACCGGCTCCTCGTATATACTTAAAGACACCCCTTTTAACGAAATAATATCTTAATGTTAAGTATTTTTAGTAATTGATATTCTTCGATTGTATTACATTTGCGAAGGACAATTGAGTACTCTATGGAACAAATGAAAGAGATTAATTTATTGATAGATATTACCATGAGTTCTGCTTATAATGCAAGAGTCATTTCTTGCATTGCTGTTCTCACGCAAATAACAAACTTTCTATTACTTATGTTCCAAAAAGGTGAGTATATTTTCATGAAGGTTGGAAAAGAAATTTGGAAAATTTACGTTGCAAATGTAGCCACTTTCGCTTTAAAATCCTAATCTATAATATATTGTTCATTCATCAAAACCAGGAGGAGTACGGGGAAAATGATAAAAAAGACAGGGGTATCAATTCTTTCTTTTATAACGTTTATTGTGCTTTTTACCAGTAGCGTATTTGCTGATTCGTTGAAACTTGACGTAAAGGAGTACGTGCTCAAAAATGGTTTAAAATTACTCATGCTGGAAAAACACGACGTACCTATTGTTTGCCTTCGGATTAATTATAAGGTGGGTTCAGTGGACGAACGACCGGGAATCACAGGGGTTTCCCACCTCTTTGAGCACATGATGTTCAAGGGCACAAAGATATTTGGGACAAAGGATTATAATGCAGAGAAACCTTTGCTTGACAGGGAAGATGAATTAGTGATGAAAATCTCTGCAGAGAAAAACAGTGGTGATATTGCTGATAATAAAAAGACTGAACCACTTGAAAAAGAATTGGAGGAAGTAAGAAAAAAACTCAGGGACTTGGTGGTGAAAGATGAAGTCTTTTCATTATATTTACGGCATGGGGGGGCTGGCCTGAATGCAGCAACCGCAACCGATGGCACCTACTACTTCTGTGACCTTCCGGTAAATAAATTGGAACTGTGGGCGTTTTTAGAATCTGACAGGATGAAGAATCTTGTGCTCAGGGAATTTTATTCTGAACGGGATGTCGTTATGGAAGAAAGACGGCTTAGAACGGAGAACAATCCGTTTGGTTTGCTAGTTGAACAGTTGAATGCGGTAACCTTTATTGCACACCCGTATCGTTGGCCAACCATTGGATGGCGATCAGACGTGCAGAATATTACCAAGTCTGAAACCGCAGAATATTTTAAGAAGTACTATGCCCCCAACAATGCGGTAATCGTAGCCGTGGGGGATTTTAATCCTGCCGATATGATAAAACTCGTTGAACAGTACTTTGGCGATGTCTCAAGCCAGTCAGCGCCTCCCCGGGTAAAGACCGTAGAACCTGAACAGAAAGGGGAACGACGTGTCGAGATCGAGTTTGATTCGAATCCGTATATTGCAATTTCATATCATATCCCGGAAATTGGGCATCCAGACCTGTATGCGCTGGATGTGCTAAGTTCGCTCCTTTCGGATGGTCGGACTTCCAGACTGTATAAATCCATGATTGAAGAAAAACGGATTGCCGTCATGGCGCATGCCTATGATCAAATAGGAAAGTATCCAGATACCTTCACTTTTATTGCGGCGCCTCGTGCACCGCATACGGTTGCAGAGGTTGAGTCTTCCATTTATGACGAAATTGAAAGACTAAAAAACACCCCGCCGTCTGATTGGGAATTGCAGAAGATCAAAAATCAATTGGAAGCGGACTTTATTCAAGACCTGAATTCGGCTGCCGGGCTTGCAAATGAAATAGGGCACTTTGAAGTTCTTTCCGACTGGCGTTACATTAATACCTTTATGGATAAGATAGCGCAGGTAACCGCTGATGACGTAATGCGGGTAGCAAAAAAATATTTAACGAAGAGCAATCGCACGGTGGCCATACTGGTAAAAAAAGAAAATAACAATAAGACGAAAGAAACAAAGGAAGGCAATAATAAGCCAGAAAAAACGACAGCCACCTATTAATTTAGAATTTAATTGTATAGAAATTTTCATTTTATTTAAGCGGGTTATACGATGTATGGCGTAGAGAATCCCCCTTAGACTTCGTCGTGAGCGCTCAGTCGAACGAAAAGGGGGCTAGGGGGTTGTAAACCTGTCCTCGTGAAAACGGGGAATAGCCCAGAAAAAACACAACCCCCTGAATCGTTCGACTGAGCGTTCGTCTGAGCTCACGCCGAAGACTCACGACGAAGTCCCCCTTTGTTAAGGGGGATTTAAACGGAATATTTTAAAAATCTGAACCTTTGGAGATTTTAAAGTGAACATGCATAAATATTTTGTATTTCCTGTTGTATTCATGGCATACGTACTTTCTCTTACCTATTCCTCCAATCTTTGCGCACAACCCCAGGGAGGACATGAACGCGTTGTTGCCCCATCAATTGGAAAGCCTGAATCAGAGGGGGCAAAAATCGTTTCGGGTTTCAAATTCAAGCCCCTCAATTTTGTCCCTCCGAAAGTGGACAGGGTTGTCCTGGAGAATGGTATGATTTTGTATCTATTGGAAGACCATGATTTGCCCATATTTAATATCACAGCCCGTGTCAGAACAGGCGCAATTTATGAACCTCAAGAAAAGGCAGGACTGGCCAGCTTGACGGGGTTTGTCATGAGAAGCGGTGGTACCGTATCCATGCCCGCCGATAAGATGAACGAGGAACTCGAATTCATGGCGGCATCTGTGGAAACCGCCATTGATCGTGAATCCGGCAGTGCAAACCTATCCACGCTTAGGAAAGACATTGACAAAAGCCTGAAAATCTTTGCCGATGTGCTTATGAACCCTGCCTTCCCGGAAGACAAGATAAGGATGCGAAAGGACGAAGTCATTGAATCCATTCGGCGCGAGAATGATAATCCATCACAAATCGCACAGAGGGAATTCCGCAAGATTATGTATGACAGCAAACACCCATACAGCAGAAAGGTTGAAGGGACATTGGAATCCATTGAGAAGATTGCCAGAGACGATATGGTTGTCTTCCACAAAAAGTATTTCCATCCCAATAACATCATCCTTGGTATCTCAGGCGATTTCAATAAGGACGAGATTATCAAGAAGCTGAATGCGGTATTTGCAGGTTGGAGGAAAGAGGAAATTCAATTTCCCGAAGTGCCAAAGGTCGACAGACGTTTTGAGAAGGCTGTGTTTTACGCGTATAAAGATATTAATCAGGCGAATGTAATCATGGGACATCTGGGAATTCACCGGAAGAGCCCTGACTATTTCCCCGTCATGATTATGAATTTTATCCTGGGCGGCGGCAGCTTTACGGCGCGTATTCCAGGCAGGATTCGTTCGGACGAAGGGCTTGCCTATTCTGCTTACAGTGCTTTTCAAACTTCGAGAGACATTGGTATGTTCTTTGTGTCGTGTCAGACCAAGTTAGAGTCGACCAACCGTGCTATCTCAATTGCGCTTGAAGAACTTGAAAAAATTCGTAAGTCACCGATTGATAAAGAGGAGTTAACACAGGCAAAAGAAACCTTCACAAACCAATTTGTCTTTCGGTTTACAACCAGCGCCAGTATTGTAGGACAAAAGGTCGACATTGAATACGAAGAACTGCCTTTGAACTATCTCGAAACCTATATAGCTAACGTACAGGCCGTTACCCAGGAAGACGTTCAGCGGGTAGCCAGAAAGTATTTGCATCCGGACGAGATCAAGATTCTTGTGGTTGGCGATAATGAAAAGTTCGATAAGCCACTTGACAGTTTTGGGAAGGTTAACGTTATAGAGTTGAAATAATGGAAATCAAGACCGTTGTCATGGAAATACCTGAGGGTGCCAATATCATCATTGGTCAAACCCATTTTATTAAAACGGCGGAAGATTTATATGAGGTCATGGTCAATGGAGTACCGGGGATTAAATTCGGCATTGCGTTTTGTGAGGCATCGGGTCCGTGTCTTGTAAGGGCAGAAGGAAACGACAATTCTCTCAAAGAAGTTGCCATTCGAAATGCAAGTAACATCGCAGCCGGGCACACGTTTGTTATCCTCATCAAAGAGGCATTTCCGGTAAACGTGTTAAACTCCATCAAGGCTTGTCCGGAGGTGTGTTCCATTTATTGTGCCACGGCAAATCCCGTGCAGGTCATTGTCGCTGAAACCGAACAGGGCGGAGGCATACTGGGCGTCATTGATGGTTATCGTCCCAAAGGTATCGAGACTGAGAAGGACGTCCAAGACCGCAAGCATTTCCTTCGTAATATCGGGTATAAATTATAATACAACCCTAACCCGAACGAGTCGGAAGGGACGAAATCCGAAGCACAAAATCAGAAACAAATTCAAATCTGTTGAAGCGAAGCGTTATGCCGCAGCTTCGTTGGGAAATTACCAACCGGGGAAGACCATAACATCTGGGTTACACTCCGGATGTACCGGAGATTGCGGCGATGTCTTTCCATTTCTTGTACCGGGATGAAAGTATAAAGCGGTATTTATCTGGAAGCGGTTTGCCCCGCTTCAATAAGTTTCAGTATCTCGCGTTTTTCGGTGTCAGTAAGTTTCATTCACAACATCCTTTGCGTCTGGATCGTCGGTTGTTTTAGCGGGCCAATGCCTGAAATCAGCGGCGGGGACAAACACCTTTGCAAAAGCACGCCATGCTTATTCCCCGTCCGCTGGATTTGCTCGTTGTGCATTCCTCATATTTATTCTGGGTAAACCGCATCATCAGTGATGTTTTTCAATTCAAGGTATTTGGCGGTATCTGCTTTTAAATCTTCATTTAAGATGAGTTTTATAAAAACCCTTTTTTTGTTTTTGTCTTCAAAACTTGCCCAGATATCAGCCACATCATACCGAAAATCCATTTGAGCTATGTAAACGGGCACTTGATTAATTGAACGGGGTTGATAAGTTTGCTTTGGCGGATGGAATAGGAGTGGGAAAGTTTTATTTCCATTTAGATATTCTTCATCATTCATCATGGATAGAATTTCACCAAGCTTCTTTGTCTGTAATGTTTTGCCTGTAGCGACAGCATCACATATCCACACCGCTCCATGACCTGAACTGATACTTCGCTTTTGACCTCTTCCTTCATAAATTGCAAAGTATAAAGCAATGTCTTTAGAAAGGCTCCAATCCAATATAAAAGTGCCGTTTATAAAATAATCTTTTTCAGGATACTGCTGAAGGTTTTTCATCAGCTCAAACCAAGGATCAATATCATCCGATTTTTCTTTCTCAAAAAGTTCCTGACTGGGTTTCCAAACTGTTCCGAATTTAAGCAAAAGAAGTGAGGCTATAGTTCTATGGAAGGATGATGTGTGTCTTATTTCATTCTTTAATTTATGATAGTCCGAAATATTGAATATGTGTTGAATACAGTTTCTAGCAAAGGTTGAATCAACAAACCATTCATAATTTGTTTGCCCTCTGAATAATGGCGCAGGATATTCCCCCTCACAAGAACTGATAATATGATCTAATTCAAGCATGAAAGAATCAAATGAGGGGATGGAACCCACTCGCGAAAATCATCGCTGTGTTCTGTGCTTTTCAGTTTTGGTTGAATTATTTCCATAATCTGATGGGCTATTTGTTATGCACAACAATAATTAGATTGATCCGCATAGTATGCGGATCACCGGTTTCTGACCTATATAACACGCCTTTGAAACATCGAATGCTGCTACGATAAACCTTTATGCTCGACCACCTGCATCGCCTTGTATTTGTTATCTTGACGTCTTATGCGGATCGGCATAAAAAACCTCACTCCCATCCTGTAGCAGTTGTTATGTGAAACCTATGGAAATATTTTGTAAATATCTTTACGATGCGCTACACGTTGACAGACAACTACTTGATTATCTTTATCTATTGTGACGCCTATCCTGTAATCTCCAAAACGGATTTTATATTTGTCTGGATAACCAGTCAACCGTTCAACATATCCGAGTTCAAAAGGATTGGAAGAAGGTAATTCATTGAAAACTATCTCCTCCGCCTTAGCTTGCATTCCCTTCGGTAACTTGACGAGTTCTTTAAGAAAACGTTTTGTATATTCAATTTTCCACATTCTGTTTTAGCGATTGATAGTATTTTTTCGCGTCTTCAGATGAAAGCCGTTCATCATCTTTAACCTCATCCATTAATTTTGCTAATCCGTAATTTTCTATTACATCTTCCAGTCGCTCGAATTCCTCAATTGGTATCTGAACTGCAATTGGTTTTTTATTTTTATCAACTACTATTTTCTTATGAATTTCCAACATGATAAGTCTCCTGATACTTTTTTCACGGTATTTATCATATAACATTTACTTTTATCTTTATTCTACAATTGCCGGCATCCTATCGTATGATATAGCGGATGTCAAACAAAAATCGGCAGGATTTATGTTGAAAATATGACAATATTTCTATATAAAATGCAAAAACTCACATTGGATTATGATAAGGTGTTAAAAACTTATTTTACTGATGATTTGCCTTGAATTGGTTCATATTATCCCTGCTCTGTGCCTTTTTTTCAGCTTCGGCCGATGCGCTCTCCAAGAAATCACTCGTTAAGAGTAACGAGTACCTCGTTGCCTGGGTGCACGTTGGGTTTGCAGCGCCCTTCCTGCTGTTGCTTCTTCCCTTTATAGAAATTCCCAGATTAGACGTAAATTTCTTTATTGTCGTAATCATTCTACTGCCGCTGGAAATTATTGCGCTCATTTTATATACGAAGGCTATCAAATTATCTCCTTTATCCATAACATTACCTTTTTTGGCATTGAGTCCGGTCTTTATGATTTTTACATCAAACCTCATTCTTGGAGAAAGGCTGGACAAATTCGGGATCATCGGTATATTACTTACTGCAGTTGGGGCATACTTGCTTAATATAAATACCGCAAGACAGGGCATATTAGAGCCGTTTAAAGCCATTCGCAGGGAACGGGGATCCCTGTATATGATCATCGTTGCCTTTATATACAGTATTACCTCTAATCTGGGGAAGATGGCAATATTGCACTCAAGTCCGTTATTCTTTGCCGCTGTTTATTTCCCAGTGCTCTCTGCAATCCTTTTTCCTGTTTTGATGTGGAAGAATCATGGCGAAGTTAAACAATTATTTTCTCGATTTACACTATTTAGTCTGATTGGGCTGGTTGTTGCATTTGCAGTAATTACCCACCTTTTAGCGATAAGTATTATTGAAGTGCCCTATGTCATTTCAGTGAAGCGTACGAGTCTCCTTTTTGGTATTATGTATGGCGCCATCTGGTTTAAAGAAACGAATATTAAGGAACGATTCATCGGCGGTATTATTATGATTATTGGGATAAGTATCATTACATTATTTTAAAAAATGAATAAAATCATTGAATGTGTTCCAAATTTCAGCGAAGGCAGAGATGCCCGGAAAATAGCGAAGATTGTCGGAGAAATTGAGAAGGTCAAAGACGTTACATTGCTGAACGTAGAATCCGACGCAGACTATAACCGTACCGTTGTCACCTTTGCCGGTAAGCCAGAGGCGGTCAAGGATGCAGCCTTTTATGCCATAGAGATGGCTGCAGAGGTCATTGATATGTCACGTCACAAGGGCGCACATCCTCGTATCGGCGCTACCGACGTCTGCCCGTTTGTTCCTGTATCCAATGTAACGATGAATGAGTGTGTTCTGATTGCACGCACATTGGGGAAGGAAGTCGGAGAGTGGCTTGGTATCCCTGTTTATCTTTACGGAGCGGCTGCAATTCTGCCCGAACGTTACATCCTGCCCGACATCAGAAAGGGTGAGTATGAAGGTTTGCCGGAAAAATTCAAAGACGAGAAATGGCGACCCGATTACGGCCCAAATGAGTTTAATGAAAACGTAAGAAGGACAGGCGCTACGGTGATTGGCGCGCGGGAATTCTTGATTGCTTATAATGTGAATTTAGATACCCAGGATATTCAGATAGCCAATAAAATTTCAGGGATTGTGAGGGCATCCGGAGTTGTACAGATCAATGAAAAGGGTGAAAAGGTGCGTGTTCCGGGGTTATTAAAATTCGTACAGGCGATGGGTGTTTATCTAAAGGAACATAATATTACGCAGGTATCCATGAACCTGCAGAACTACAAGGTCACTCCGCCGCATGTGGCCTTTGAGGAGGTGAAAAAACAGGCCGGAAAATTTGGCGTGCATGTCACGGGAAGTGAAGTGGTGGGACTCATCCCAAAAGAGGCATTGCTAGCCGCAGGTCGTTATTATTCAAAGGAATTATCAGAAAAGCAGCTAATCGCCGCCGCTGTGGAAAAATTAGGGTTGAGTCAGTTAAACAAATTTATTCCAGAGAAGAAGGTGATTGAGTATATGCTGGGAGTGGATTAATACCGATATTTTCAAATTACTCTTCTAAGAACCATCGGTCTTGATTTTCGTCGTAGAAAAGCTTAAAAGTAAGTTCCTCATCTGTTTTTATAATGTACCGTTTCCTTAATCCTTTGCCGGAAATATCTTCGTAAGCTTGGCTTATTATCTCCTTAATTTTGTGCCTTTTTCCTTCGAAGGTAAACGCAAGTGGTCTTTCGTCCGCTTTATATCCAGAGTATGTGCTTACGTGAATATCATGCAAGTTCATTCATTTTCCAGTTATGTATTCCGAAAGTTTACTTATAATTCTGTAGCCAGATTAACTTATTTCTTATGGAATCTTTAGTATTGGAAGATAGAAATTTGAGTGTTCGTCTCAAGAGTTCATTAAAAGGGATTTGCTCGGAAACAATGATTCCAAAATGTTTTTTCCTCTGTTCCGAATAGGACTTGGATAGAATGATGTAGTCTCTGACATTGTGAGTCATTATGGCCATCTTGTGTCTTACGGCGTAAACAAGTTGTTCGCTATCACTTTTACCCGTTCTTCCAATTTCAAGGACATGATAAGCATCATAGCCTCTATTGCGTAACACCTCAGCTAACAATACCCTGACATCTTCATCAAGATACAACGATATTTCAAACATTATTAGGCGTTGCCTGTAGTTTTAAATCGCATTCTTTCAGGGATAGTTCTTTATCTATTTTTTCCCTGTTTTCGTAATAATAGGAAAGGGCGTCATAGACCTGCGGAAGGGTGATATGTGAAAATTCTTTTACGAATTCTTCAGGTATCATACCCTGCCTGAGAATGTAAAAAACAACGGATCGAACTGGAAATTTAGTGCCAGCAATTACAGGGCTTCCACCGCAATGCGTTTTGAGAGAAACAATATAGGGATGTTTAGTCCTCAGTTTTTGGGTTAAAGACATAGCGATATTCTCCTTGTGTGTTAAACTATAACATACATTATATCCGGGTACTGTATTGCCGCAATCAAATTCTTCTAGTCCCACGAATCCTTCTTTGTGAGAAGGATTCAAGCGGGATAAGCAAAGAATATTTGAGCATTTTTATGTTCAACATGTGCGTTTTTTCTGCTTTGAAAAATTGTTGAGTACTATTCTGATTGTAAAACTTTTCTTTCTTAGAAACTGAATTTGTTAAAGAGACAAAAGAATTTCTCTTATCTCTTCATTCATCTTAATCACTGCCTCCTGTGTAGCGTCTTTCCATGCATTTACGCCGTATTTTTCCTTCCAGGGTGGATTGTTGTAGGCATAGAGGATGGAGCGTGACGCATTGATGATGGCACCAAGACCGTCAGAATTAAAGCAGTATTTTATATCGTTTGCCGTAGCGCCCTGTGCGCCGTAACCTGGGACAAGGAAGTAAGCCGAAGGCATGATTTCCCTTAAAAGTTCCATTTCGTGTGAATAGGTGGCTCCCACAACCGCCCCAACGGCGCTATAGCCTTCCTTACCAACAAAGTCTTTTCCCCATTCGTTGGTTTTTTG
>JACRII010000071.1 GCA_016235875.1 Planctomycetota bacterium | reverse complement strand
CGTCTCGTGGGGGTTATGGCGATGTTTGCCCGTCAACCACTCACAGAATTTACCTTAAAAGCGCTTGCATCTGTGTCGGATGTAATCGCACTGGGCATCGAGCGAAAGCATATTGAAGAGACTAAAGCTCGATTGTCTGAGATTACAGAGACAACGACAGATTTCGTTGGGACCGCCACAATAGATGGACGCGTACTTTATATAAACAAAGCGGGGAGAAAAGTTATTGGTATTGGTGAGAATGAGGATATTTCGAATTTAAGGATCTCTGATTGCCATCCCAAATGGGCAAGCGATCTTATCCTGACCGAGGGGATACCCGATGCAATCCGTGAAGATTCCTGGATAGGAGAAACTGCATTTCTTAGCCGTGATGGCCGCGAAATACCGTTTTCACAGGTAATCATTGTTCACAAAAATCCAGATGGAACAGTCAGGAATCTGTCTACGATAGGACGCGACATTTCAGAGCGGAAACGTTTTGAGACGCAGATTATGTTTATGGCGAACCGCGATCCGCTTACCAATCTCCTCAATCGCCGCCGTTTCCATGAGGACATGGAGGGTTGGCTTGCGCAAACACGGCGATTTGGGATCAAGGGGGCGGTGTTGTTTTTGGACATCGATAATTTTAAGTATATTAATGACTCGCTTGGCCATCAGGCAGGTGATAAACTCCTTATTGCTATTGCCGATCTGTTGAGAGAACGGCTGCGCGAGACCGACATACTGGCAAGGTTGGGCGGCGACGAATTTGCCATTATCCTGCCCCATGCCGATGTAAGCCTTGCGGAATCGGTTGCAAATCAGATACGTGAATTGGTGCAATATCATACCTCTGTTGAGAAAAATTATCCCCCGGGCATTACCGTTAGCATTGGCATTGCCTTGTTTCCCGGTCACGGCGATACTGTGGAAACACTCCTTTCCTATGCCGATCTTGCCATGTACCGGGCGAAGGAAGAAGGGCGCAACCGTGTTTGTATCTATACACCTGAACAAAAGACACAGATTGAATCGCGGCTGGTCTGGGAAAAAAGCATACACGAGGCGCTGAATAGCGATAACTTCGTATTGTTTTTGCAGCCTATTATGGATATTCGCCAAAACCTTATTATCGGGCATGAGGCGTTGTTGCGGATGATAAGTAAAAAAGGCGAGACGGTTGCTCCTTCCAGTTTTCTTGACATCGCTGAACGATTTGGACTTATTCATGATATAGACCGATGGGTGGTGAGCAGGGCTATTCATCTCATTCAAGAGCTTAAGCAGGACAGCAAACCCGCATATCTTGAAGTCAACTTATCGGGCAGGGCGTTTGCAGATAAAAAATTATTACCATTGATCAGAAATGAATTGGCCGAGACGGGCATTGACCCGGCATCCCTTGTCTTTGAAATCACTGAAACTGCCCTTATTGAAAATATGGCTGCTGCACAGCTTTTTATTGCTGAACTCAAGTCACTGGGTTTCCGTTTTGCCCTCGATGATTTTGGCATTGGATTTTCTTCATTTAATTACCTCAAACTTTTGCCTGTAGACTATCTGAAAATTGACGGCAGTTTTATCAGAAATCTCCCGCACGATACCGTAGATCAACATCTGGTTAAGGCAATGGTGGAGGTGTCTCGCGGACTGGGGAAAAAAACCATTGCCGAATTTGTGGAAAATGAAGAGACCTTGCACCTGTTGCGGGAATATGGTATAGATTATGCGCAGGGTTACCATATTGGCAAGCCGCGTCATGTGTCTGAATTATGAGAGGTATAAATACCCGTAGAGACAGGTTTTAAACCTGTCTCTACAACTAAAACTATGATCCGCAGTGTAAGTCCAAAAAATTTTGATTGGTTGATGTTCCCGATAATATGCATCATTCTGGCGATAGGGGTGCTTTTTATCTGGAGTGCATCGTCTGAAAAATTTTTATTTAAACAACTCGTCTGGATTGCGATGGGACTTACCCTTTTTTTTATCCTCCTCTATTTTGACTATCTTTCATTTTCCTACTATGCATATATCATTTACGCATGCGTACTCCTTCTTTTAATTCTCGTATTGGGTACGGGAGGCTCTGTGAAAGGCTCGCAGCGGTGGTTTTCCATTGGCTCTTTTTCGGTTCAACCCTCAGAGTTCATGAAGATTACTCTGGTTCTAACCCTTGCACGGTTTCTCCGGTACAAGAAGTATGGGATCGGATTATTTGACATCGGGGTTTCTCTCTTGTTAACATTCATACCAATGGCGCTTATTGTGAAGCAGCCAGACCTTGGTACGGCGCTGGTTCTGGTTCCTGTCTTACTTTCAATTTTATATACTGCCGGTATCCGGCTGCATCACCTGTTTATGCTCATCGGTGCAGGTCTGGCCATATCACCTTTCGTCTGGATGTTTATGTTGAAATCCTACCAAAAGATGAGGATTATTGGATTTCTCTGGCCAGAGAAGGCTACGGACTGGGGGGCAGGTTACCACAGGCTTCAATCCCTTATCGCCGTTGGTTCAGGAGGGATATTTGGGGCCGGATGGGGAAATGGCACACAGAATCAGATGAAATTCCTGCCGGAGCGTCATACAGATTTTATCTTTGCCGTTATTTCTGAAGAGTGGGGGTTTTTACGGGCATGTTTTATCCTGTTTCTCTACGTCGTTTTCATTACGTGCGGTATTGGTATTGCAAGGAGCACGCGCGAACCGTACGGACGGCTCGTAGTGATCGGGCTTATCACTATGTTTGCAACGCAAATTGTAGTCAATGTTGGTATGACCCTTGGAGTAGCGCCCATCGTGGGGATTACGCTTCCTTTTATCAGTTATGGTGGTTCGTCCATGCTCACTTCCTTTATCGCCCTCTCTATTATCTTTAACATCAAAATGCGCTCAAAGATCGATCTTGCCTCGGAGCGCCATTAAAAACAATACGGTAGTAGGTAATTGCCCGATTTATGACGTTGCCTCAATGTAGGGGTTGAAGATTTTCAACCCCTACTTTATTGATTCGAAACGGGACTTGCTTAATATTTGATTTCTTATTATGATAAAACCACTATGAGTGATTTGAAACATTTTGTGACAGAAGGCCTATTAAAGCTTATAAAAATATCTGGCCGGACGAAAGGAGAATTCAAATGATAAAGGAGCCTTTAACTAATTTGCAAAAGGAAATATTAAAACTTTATTCTACTGATATGGCAGAAAACGATTTGAACGATCTGAAGACTTTACTTGCAAAATATTATGCCAAGAAAGCTGTTAAAGAAGCCGATAAAATATGGAACGAAAAAAAATTGACAAACAGAGATATGGATCTATGGTTAAATGAAGAATAAATTAAAAGTTGTTGTTGATACCAATATTTTGCTTGTTTCAATATCTTCGAAATCCAAGTATCATTGGGTTTACGAAAAACTTTTAAATGACGAATTTGACTTGTTTGTTACAAATGAAGTATTAATGGAATATGAAGAAATAATTTCTTCAAAATATAATTCACGTCTAGCAAAAAACGTTATCAGGACACTTTTGTTACTTCCCAATGTTCATCAAGCGACAATTTATTATAATTGGAATTTAATTGAAAACGATGCCGATGACAATAAGTTTGTTGATTGTGCCGTTAATTCAAATTCACATGTATT
>JACRII010000070.1 GCA_016235875.1 Planctomycetota bacterium | reverse complement strand
GCCTTTGAAATAACAGATATACCAGAACTCCACGATAAGTTAATTGCCGGGACAGCCAGATACCTTAAGCTGCCATTAATCACAAACGACCCTGTTATTCTAAAGAGTCGTTTTGTGGAGTGTGTCAAATAGATATTTAGCATCGAGCTTTTCATGAATTAAGGGAAGCCCTGTAATAAAAACATGAAGATTAGACATAAACTCGTTATCCTCCTGGTCGTCTTGCTGGTTACCTTAAACAGCGTAATCGCCTTTTTAATTTATAAACGGACACGCCAGGAATTTATCAGAGAAGTTCGGGAAAAGGCCAAGTTGATCGCTGTGGAATTAGAAACCACACGGAATTACCTTGCTTCCTCCCTGAAAGCATCCAAAATCGGAATCACAGAGCAGACAAAACTTTTTATTCCTGCCGTTTCTGGTTATGCCATTGGGGTTAAATTTGCGGAAAAGACGGGTTATATTATTAAGCAGACAAGTGTTCGGTATCGCAATTTATTCAATAAACCTGACCCCTTTGAAGAAATGGTGCTCAAAAAAATGGAGGAAGACCATAACCTTGTTGAATACTGGGGCGATGACATCCTAGATGAGAAAAGGGTCGAACGTTATCTTTATGCCTTATATGTAAAAGAAGAATGTCTGCTTTGCCACGGGGCAAAAGAACAGGCCCCGGAATTTGTTCGAAATAATTACGATGCCGGTTACGATTATAAAGTAGGCGAATTACGGGGGGCCATCAGTGTTATTATCCCAAAGGAAATTGCCGAACAACGTTTTGCAGCAAACTTTATCTTTTTTATTACCGTCGGTTCCATCAGTATCGTGTTAATCGTAACGATTATTTTCCTGACAACAGGGAAATTTATGAAACCGATTGAGAAATTAACGGCTACTGTTACCTCTATTAAAAATACTGGTGACCTTACGACAAAGGTCGATGTAGTATCCAAAGATGAGGTGGGAAAACTCGGCAGGGCGTTTAATGACCTGTCCGTCAAGTTGCAGTCAACATATGCCAACCTGGAGCAACAGATTGCAGAAAAGACTGCCCACTTGCAGAAGGCCGTCCTGGCCTTAGAACGAGCCAACAAGATGAAATCGGAATTTCTGGCTAATATGTCGCACGAACTGCGCACGCCGCTGAATGCCATAATCGGTTTTGCAGAGGTACTGCGGGACAAAATTTCCGGTGATCTGAATGATGAGCAGTTGGATTTCGTCAACGACATCCACGGCAGCGGGCTTCATCTCCTTCAAATGATCAACGACATACTGGATTTGTCCAAGGTTGAGGCAGGAAGGATGGAGCTTCAGTACGAGATTTTTCCCGTGCATGACGCCATTGAGGATGTATATACCATATTAAAAGGACTCGCCAGTAAAAAACATCTGGAATTAAAGACTACAATACTAACGGATGTAAAAGACATCGAGGCAGATCGTGTCAAATTCAAACAAATCTTATATAACCTGCTTTCAAACGCCATTAAGTTTACTCCGGAAAACGGACACATCAACGTAGAGGCCGGCATCATGGATGACATGCTGCAGGTCTCGGTATCGGACACAGGAATTGGGATGAAACCCGATGACAAGGAAAAAGTGTTTAAGGAATTCTGGCAGGCCGATAGCTCTTTTGCCAGAAAATACGAAGGAACGGGACTGGGTCTTGCCCTGACCAAAAGGATTGTCGAGATGCATGGGGGAAACATCTGGTTCGAAAGTGAGTACGAAAAGGGGAGTATATTTTATTTTGCATTGCCCCTAAAAGCCCAACAGAGAAAAGCAAAACCGAAAGAGATCGAAGCCAAACCACGTCAAATACCGGTCACGGGAGAAAAGGAGGCGAAGACAATCATGGTTGTCGAGGATGATCGTATGGCCGCCGATCTTATTACCCTCTATTTAACGAATGCAGGCTATAATGTTATCGTGGCTGTGGATGGCGAAGAGGCCATTACAAAGGCAAAGGAATTCCATCCGTTTCTGATTACCCTCGATATTATGCTGCCAAAGAAAGATGGGTGGGACGTCCTTTCGGAATTAAAAAATTCGCAGGATAGTGCTGACATCCCGGTAATTATTGTGTCAATCGTCGATAATAAAGACCTTGGTTTCAGCCTGGGCGCAGCCGAATATTTAATCAAACCCGTCGACAGGGTAAAACTCATTAATACCGTAAATACCTGCATTCCCGCCGAGAAGGATAAAGGCAAACTGATGAAAATACTGGTCGTTGACGATGATGAAAAGGCCGTTAAATATATGAGCGCCATCCTGGAAAATGCAGGCTTTGAGGTGCTCAAGGCATACAGTGGAAAGGCAGGAATCAATCTCGCAATTTATAATAATCCAGACCTCATCATTCTTGACCTTATGATGCCGGAAGTCAGCGGGTTTGACGTCGTTGAAAAGCTCAGGACACATCCGGTGGCAAAGAGTATACCCATTATTATCTGTTCCGCAAAAGATATCACACCCAAGGAAAAAGAAGAATTAAACGGGAATATTTTAGCCATTGTGCAAAAGAGCACGCATACAAAGGAAGACCTTCTTAAGGCAATTAAAAATATAGAACAGTTGCGCACGAAAAAGATTGAGAAGAAAGGGGGATAAGGAGAAGCGGGGATTGATAAAATTCTCACTCGTAAGGTTTTTCTCCGTGTTATTGTGCCTCTGTGGTTAATTGTTTGAATAATTAATCTTATTTTGTTGAGGGAAAAGAAGTATGTCAGACAAAAACGTAATGGTCGTTGAGGACAACGAAAAAAACAGGAAATTGATGCGCGTGGTGCTCAAGGCAAAGGGATACAATATAATCGAGGCAGCAACCGGCGAGGAAGCCTTAAACATTTTAAAGAGCCAAAAACCGGATATTATCCTTATGGACATCCAGCTTCCAGGCATTGACGGACTTACCCTGATAAAGCAAATCAAGGCAAGCGTAATTACTAAGGACATCCCCATTATCGCAGTGACCGCTTACGCCATGAAGGGAGACGAGCAAAAAATCCTGGACACCGGCTGCAATGCCTACGTCAGCAAACCCATCAATACACAGGAACTACCCCTCATCGTAGAGAAATATATTAACAAAACATAAAAACTCACCGCAAAGACGCAAAGGACGCAAAAAAAGACATAATCATGATAAAAGAAGAAGACAAACTTTCGAAGGAAATCATTGGTGCCGCAATCGAAGTACATCGCAATCTTGGACCAGGATTGTTGGAATCAGCTTACGAAGAATGTCTTTGTCGAGAATTGGCTATCTGTGGCATTGCTTTTGAGCGACAAAAACCCCTTGCAGTGTCTTATAAAGGGGTGAAATTGGACTGTGGATATCGATTGGATATAGTTGTTGGAGGATTAATAATCCTGGAATTAAAGGCGGTTGATCAGATTGAGCCAATTCATGAAGCTCAACTCTTGACGTATTTAAAGTTGTCAAATTTAAAATTGGGAATATTGATTAACTTTAATGTTCCAATATTGAGGGACGGAATAAAGAGAATTGTCAATGGCCTTTGAATCTTTGCGCCCTTTGCGTCTTTGCGGTGAGTTTACTGGAAAAAAAGGAAAAACATGAACAAGGCTAAAATATTAGTAGCAGACGATATTAAACAAAATGTGAAATTACTCCGGGTTATCCTGACCGCGTCTGGATTTGATGTGGTCGAGGCATACGACGGTGAAGAAGCACTGGAAAAGGCAAAATCAGAAAATCCCGACTTAATATTATTGGACATTATGATGCCCAAAATGACCGGATATGAGGTGTGTCAGAAACTGCGGGCAAATGGAACCACAAAAAGCATACCGATTGTAATGATTACCGCACTGCATGAAATGGACGACCGGATCAAAGGCATTGATGCAGGCGCTGACGATTTTATCAGCAAACCCTTCAATAAAACCGAACTGCTTGCCAGGGTAAAATCGCTGCTGAGAATGAGACGAATACCTGCAAAGGAGGAAGAAACAAATGTCCTCGAATCAATCTTATCAGGGCTGGAAGAAGGCGTGGTTGTTACCGATGGACAATGGAAAATTACGCATATAAACCAAACAGCAAAAGAACTCCTGAATATTCATGAAACGGATACCGCAAACATAGACTTCCAGACTCATCTGTCCCGCTTGAACTTATCTATACCTGTGGATACCCTCATGGCTACCCGTGAGAAAACCACTGATTTCCAAATATTACGGGCAAACACTCAGACTCCTGTTTCCACCAACGCCAGAATGACAAAGTTATTTGATGACCATGGAACCGTGGTTAGTATTTCCTTGATCCTGAGGAAGGAAAGGAAGCGTTAATCAAATCATACAATGGAATGGATAATAGTAATCGTATTGCTCCTTTTTAACGGCATATTTTCATGTATGGAAATGGCATTTGCCTCTGCCAATGCCCCGCTTTTACGAGATATGGCCTCTAAAGGGAATGCAGCCGCAAAAATATTTATCAACCTAAAGGCGCGTCCGGAAAGAACCTTAGCCGTTATTCAGGTAGGTATTACACTCGTAGGAATTTTGTCCGCCGCAGTTGGCGGCGCAGAAGTAGAGGAGACGATTCTTCCGTTTCTGCAAAAATATTTAAACGTTTCCGGCACAACGGCAGAAATTCTTGGAATTGCGCTTTTCGCCATCCCTTTTACCTTTTTCACAGTTGTCATCGGAGAACTGGTGCCGAAAGCCATTGCAATCCGCTATCCCGAAGAGATATCGTTAGCCTCGAGTTATTTGTTAACCCTTATGACAAGGATCGCCATGCCCGTTGTCCATATCCTTGAACAATCAACGGTAAGACTTCTTTCCTTGTTAGGCATTCGACCGGCCATTCTTTCTGAAGAGGGGGTATCGGAACTTTCCCTGAAATCGCTACACCCGGTTCATAGGGATTATATTTTGAATTTATTTGCATTGCGCTTTAAGAAGGCGTCTGAAGTTATGCTTCCCTTTTCCAAGGTCGTTACAGTTCGTAGTTCCATGTGCAAAGAGGAAATACTAAAAATTATTATCGCCTGTGGACACACAAGACTCCCTGTCATAGCCGATGAAACCGAACCGCAAATAGTCGGCATCCTTCACACAAAAGAATTTGTAGCTATGATGGACACCAAAACAGAATTTTCATTAACCAGCTTACTCCGAAAACCATATTTTGTCGATGCCAACGAATCCATTCTCAGAATACTCAAGAATTTTCAAGGAAACCGAATACACATGGCCATAGTGCGCCAGGGTACCCAGGTGATAGGTATCATAACATTAGAAGATATTTTAGAAGAAGTTGTGGGTGAAATTTATGACGAAGACGATGACGGGATGGTAAAGAAGATATGGGGGCAACGAATTGGTACGAGAAGGTATTAGACTGACAGACTAAAAGTCGTCTTAAAAATCCAACAATTTCTGAGCGTGGCAAGATTTGTGAAAGGTCAAATGAAAGCCTCGCCTTCCCAATACGGTTGACTTATTTGACTGATTTTATAATTTCGTAACCTCTCCGATTGATGAGTTCCGCGTTGCCAAACATGGCATTCATAAATTTATAGTGCCATGCCGCTGTCTTGGCCACAATAAAAGCTCTTCCCCCTGGTTTCAACGCCTTGTATGCAGTACTAATAAAGAGTTCTGAAATTTTGTAATGAGAAAAATAGGGTGGGTTGCCTGTAAAAAGGGTGAATCCGCACTCCTCCTCTATCCCTATATCACTCATCACTACTTCATAGCGTTCCAGGCCGTTGAGCTGGCAATTTTTTTCCGTTATATAGACAGCACGTGAATTTGAATCTACAAAGCAGATTCTGCTTACGTCCTGGTTTACCCCAATCGATATCCCAATGGCTCCACATCCACAACCCATATCCAGTACCGCATCGCCTTTTTGAGATTCCCCACCTGCGACTTCCGCCAGGGCAAGCGCACCCTGATCTACTTCCCGATGGGAAAAGACGCCGGGAATGGTAAAGAGACGAACCGGTTTTTTCCCAAAAACGGTCATGACAAACTCCGCATGAAAATCCCTTACCCGTTTCAGTTTTTCCTTCTTTTTGGCTGCTATGCAGCAACCGGTTTTACTCTGGGAATACGGGGAAAACCCCGCAAAGAGTTTTTCAACCTGATTGCGAACCCATGAATCATTCCCTTCGATAGAGAAAAAGCATTTCCCACCCACGTGCAGCGCCTGGTGAATTTGTTGCATTAAATCCAGCGTTAATTCTCTTGTGGCGCCGCCTTTTGACAACTGGAGAAAAATTACATCAAAAATATCTTTCTGCTCCACATAGGGCTTACAGCAAACGGTAACGGAGGAAACCTCGTTTTTTAACAAGTTTCTCCTGATTTTGCCGGCATAATACAAGTCCATGCAATGGATAGAGATCTCCGCTTCGGGATATAAGCCCCTCGCAATAATACCAGAAACCCCTGTCCGGTTTTCCAGAAAAAGAATCCTTTTGGGATTGGCAAGTCCTCTCACAGCCTCAATAATTTGTATCTCGGTAATATTCAGGCCGGAACGGGAGATGACCGTGTATTTGTTAGCCAGAAACGATTCTTCTTTTACTACGGTTTTATTGTCCTGGTCTGTGATGCAAATAAGCACATCGCTTCTCCCTCATTTATCGTCGCAAAAAATAAAATGGCAATGACACAAGAATAGCAACAACTGTTGCCGTTACTACCTTCAGTTCTACATGACATATCATCCAGCCGCAAATCACCAACGCCAAAATGGGAATACAGTACCCACCGGGTATCCGGTAATTCCGCTCCAACTCAGGCCTGTATCTTCTCAGTACAACGACGGCCAGACAGGTGGGAATATACTGCAGGATACTTACCATGACGCTTGCTGCGATCAGATATTTGAAACTGCCCGCCAGGCTCAATGAAAGCGTCAAGACTGTGTTGACTATAATGGCCAGATATGGAGTATGATATGTGGGATGTATTTTAGAAAATATTTTAGGGAAGAATCCATCGGCTGAAAGGACATAGAGACTACGCGGGCTTGTCAGGGCAATGCCTGCATTAATGCCGCCGATAGAGAGCAATGCCCCTGCACCAATAATCACGCCGCCGGCCGCCCCCATAAAATATCGCGCCGCATCGGCAAGCGGCTTATCAGACGCAGCAAGACCGGGAAACGTCCCTGTAGCGACAATCTGAATAACGATATACAAACCGGTTGCAATCAGCAGCACAAAGAACAGTACGCGCGGGATGTCCCTTTGAGGATTCCGCATCTCCTCCGCAGGCACCACGACAAATTCGAATCCTGTATAAGCATACAGCGCCATAATGGCTGCTACGTTAAAATTTCCGCCATCGTGAAACGAAACCAAATTTTGCTTCTTAATAAAAAAAAATCCCACACCAATGAAAATAAGCAAAGACAGGAGTTTCCCTATGGTAAAAAAATTGATCGTCCTTGCCCCCGGCTTAACACCAAAAAAATTGATGGCGCTCAACCCTACTATCAGAACCGTAATAATTGTCTTGCTTAGCCATCCGTTCTCTGTCGGCAAAAAATAGTCTAAATAAAGCCCAAAACCGCTAGCAACCGATGCCCAACCAATAATAGACGAAAGCCACATCATCCAGCCCACCAAAAAACCCGCAAGCGGCCCGAATGCCTCCCTGGCGTATAGGTATGCGCCGCCTGTCTTGGTGTACATTCCCCCCATCTCTGCAAAACACAGGGAAATGATGAAACAAAGGACTCCGCACATCGGAAATAGCCACAGCGCAGCATTGCCGGCTAAACTACAGAGTTGCCCCGGTAATAAAAAAATACCAGCGCCAACCACGCTATTAAGCCCCAGGCAAATCACGTCAAAAAAACTCATCGCACGGGTAAGACCCTGATCCTGCTTATGAGATTGTTTTATATGCTGATCCATAGTTTCAGATTGACGAATGGCCATTACGATATATAATTAATCGGAAGCAAGAAACAAGAGGTCAGACGTCAGAAGTTAGAATTTACTCTGGCCTCTGGCTTCTGACCTCTTGTTTCTTGCTTCCGACTTCTTGCTTCTTTAATTACATAACTTATACAATATCTCTTTAAAAAGAAAAGGATTTTTATGGCACATTTAAAAACACAAACGTCTTTCCTGGTCTCTATCATATTGCTTCTTTCCTGTTATAACATTGGGTGCGGCAAGAAAGAATCCGGCACACAATCCACTACTCAGCATTCCACCTCCGTCAAGTTTGAAGGAGAAGCTCCTTCAGTCCATAAAAAATCGATGGTAGACGAAGAAATTGAAAAAAACAAGAAACTGCTGGAGTCCACTCCAAACGATGCAAAAATCCATTATAGTTTAGGTTTGCTCTACGACGAAAAGGCCATGTTCGATGAATCCCTGGCTGCATATAAAAAAGCATCGGAACTTAACCCTACGATGATAGAGGCTCTTGTGGGGCAGGGCACGATCCTTAACAAAAGAGGAAAATCAGACGAAGCCGTTTCCGTTTTCAAAAAAGCCATCGACATCAATCCCCATTATGCAGAGGCATACGAAGGATTGGGTCTTGTTTACATCCATAAGAAGCAGGAAGAAGATGCAACCACGGCATTCAGGAAAGCGCTTGATATAAATCCGGGTCTCGTAAATTCAAAATACAATCTTGGCATCCTCTATGCAAAAAAGACGCAATTCAACGAGGCTATTGCAGAATGGACGAAGGCATTGGAAATTAACCCACAAAAGACAGAGATATATTATAACCTGGGCATCGCCTATACAAAAATCAACAAATTCGACGATGCTATTTCCGTTTGGCAAAAGGCATTAACCGTGCGTCCCGACATGGCAAACTTTCACTACAATATTGGACTGGCATATAAAGAAAAGGGTGATTTTGATAAAGCAGAGGTTTCTCTCAAAAAGACGCTTGAGATTGACCCTGTATTTATTGATGTACACAAGGTACTCGAAGAAGTTTATCGTTCCAAGGGAATGCTTGGCGACGCAGACCGCGAGGCAGAAATCTATAAAAGCAAGTCCAGTCCACACCATTAAACCCAAAAATGCTAAATGAACTTCTGCGGCTACAGCACAAAAATCCCAAAAAGGTCATAGGCCTCATGTCGGGAACGTCGATAGATGGCATAGATGCCTGCCTTGTGGAAATCTCTGGAAACGGCTTACATACAAGAATAAACGTCCTTGTTTCCGAAACCTATCCTTATGACGAAACCACACGCACTGCCATTCTCGATACCTGTAATCCTGGAACGGGCACGGTTGATAAGGTCTGCCAGCTAAATTTTTTCCTCGGAAAGCTATTTGCAAATGCAGCTACAGCTATTGCAAATAAGGCACATATTTCAATCAAGGATATCGACCTCATTGGCTCACACGGACAGACCGTCTATCATATACCCAATCCAGCAACCATGGAAAAAACAGAAGACAGAAGTCAGAGGTTAGAGGTCAGAGAAACAGAAGCGTGGGATTTACCACACATTCGGTCTACACTTCAAATTGGTGAACCTTCCGTCATCGCTCAGGAAACGGGCGTTACGACAGTGGCTGACTTCCGACCCAGAGATATGGCGGCTGGTGGACAGGGAGCGCCACTCGTGCCTTATGTAGATTTCATCCTCTTTAGAGACAAAGAGAAGGGGCGTGCCTTGCAAAATATCGGAGGAATTGCCAATGTCACCGTACTGCCAAAGAACTGCGGCATCAATGACGTTATCGCCTTCGACACCGGCCCTGGCAACATGATAATTGACCGTATTACAGAACTTGTCACCAATAATACCCATCACTTCGATGAAGGCGGCAAACTCGCAGCAAGAGGAAGTGTTAATGATGCCATTCTGTCTTCACTCCTTGCACACCCCTATCTATCAAAACCACCGCCAAAGACCACAGGACGCGAGGAGTTTGGGATATCTTTTGCGGATACCCTTTACAAAGAGGCCATACATTCCGGAATCAAAGACCTGGATATTCTGGCAACGGTTACGGCCTTTACGGCACACAGCATTGCAGACAGTTATAAACACTGGATTTTACCCAAACATCACCTGTCTGAAATAATCCTCTCAGGAGGAGGAAACCACAATGATACCCTTATAAAATTCCTCAGACAATATCTCGAACCCACAATTCAGATACATTCCATCAACAAATTCGGTATCTCACCCAACACCAAAGAAGCCCTTGCCTTTGCCATCCTGGCCAATGAAACAATATCCGGAAACCCCAACAATATTCCCAGCGCCACAGGGGCAAGGGAAGCAGTTATCATGGGAAAGATCATCCCTGGCAAATTATAAACTGACTGTTTTCTTGATAAATATTTCTTAGAAAATTGGGGTTTTTCACGTTTTTCGTAATCAAACTTTAAAAATTCCCTGATACAAAATTTGCTGTTGACTTTCATATTTTACAGGGTAAGATATTTTTACTATTTTACAATTCTATAAAGGATATAAGAAACTATGAAAGCATTAACAATATCGTCAAAAGGTCAAATTGCCATACCGAAGGAAATAAGAGAGGTTTTGGACATTAAAGAAGGCGACAAATTGACCTACAAACTGGAAAAGGGGAAGATTGTTTTAGAACCTATCGTAAGCATTCCACGTTCTCAGGCATACTTCTGGACTCCTGAAGTACAAGAGAAGGTCAAAAAAGCTGAGGGAAATTTCAAGTCAGGCAATTTTAAAACGCATGAGATAGACAAATTTGTAAAGGAACTGAAAGATTGAGCAAATACCTTATTGCCATAGAGCCAGAATTTTTCCCACAGTATGACGAGCTACCAAAAGAGATAAAAAAGAAGTTTAAAAAGCAGTTATCCTACCTGAAAGACAACCCCAAGCACAATTCATTACAAATTCACAAACTCGAAGGTACAGACTTCCTGGAGTTTTACATTGATAAAGGTTACCGGTGCGTTTTTAAGCAAGAGGGCAACGTTTATAAATTGCATTTTGTCGGTACTCATAAGTTGATTGACAGATTTTGAGGTGTCACCATGAAATTGATTGTTG
>JACRII010000072.1 GCA_016235875.1 Planctomycetota bacterium | reverse complement strand
CAGTTTTTATTGAAAGCGTCAATAGGGTTGGTCGGCACTACAGCCCGTTTGCAAAAATCACCCCTTTAAATTCAAGGGTTACCGGGCGATGAGTGCCTAAAAATAACTGTTTTTCGGTGCGAATTGCGAAAGTCGGGTTAGGAAGGCACGTCAAGAAAACATTGTTATTCGCTCTCACGATGGAACCGAATTTATTCTTGCAGAAATAGACGATTTTAATCGTGAGATTGAACTTACGAGACAAAACAAACGGCTAATGAGATTTCTTGAGCAAAGAGCTAAGCAAACGAAAACGATACCTTTAGACGAAGTAAAAACGCAACTGGGCATAAAATAAATAAAATCTTGAAATCATGTAACAAAAAGGTGCGTTTGAAATTATTTTTTTGACATACCTGAAGCGGGAATAATATTATTTTAAAAGCAAATTCCCATCGTTTGACAACGCCGAACGTCGTAAAAGAGCAGCATTCGCTGTTTCAAAGGCGTGTTATAGGGATCAGAAACCGCTGATCCGCTTACTATGCGGATCAATCTAATTATTGTTATGCAGGAGATACAGAAGACATGGCCAATGAGACTTTGAATGTTTATGCTGGAGAACTCAGAGCTAAGTACCAGAAGAAAATCAACGACACTTTCATTTGGGCATCTCTTGCGCTGGACGCACTACAACAGGCGGCGACTAATCACGATTTCTTAGACAAAGAAGACTTTGCGGTACCTTCGACGAGGAAAGGCAAAACTATACGCAGGACAAAGCGAGATCTTGTACGTATCTTCAGAGAAGCTGTCGCTAATGATTTCAATTACACAGTCTTCACATATCTTGTAGCGCAAACGGAAGCGTACCTCTCGGACATGATCTGCACAGTACTGAAAACAGACCATCGGCGGCTAAAGACCCGGATACAAGGAATAGACCACGTGAAGAAAATAGATGTGGATGAGGTTCTAGACGCGGCAAACCTTACTGAACTGATCGAAGGTTTGATTGAGAAGGAAATGGTCAGTCTGTTTTATGCTTCACCAGAGAAGCAGTTCGAATATATAAGCAAGGTTTTAGGGGCAGAGATAGACACAGATGTCATCAATAAATGGAAGGAGTATAAAGCCTGCAGAGATCTAATTGTTCACAATTCTGGTATAATAAATCCAGTGTACATTTCAAAGGTGGGTGCTGCTGCAAGAGGAGTCGCAGGGGAACAGATTAAAGTAGATGCGAAATACCTTGGACGAGCTATCGCTGATATGAAGGCGATGATCGGCCGCATTTCGACCAGAATTCAGAAGAAAAACAAGACATAACAAGGCGTTCCAGCTTACTTGCGGTCAGCGGTTTAACGTTCCTGCTCTACCCGTGCCTCAGTGGAAGGCCGCAAGCTGTTGATTTTGGTTGTTATGCTATACTCTCAAAGCATTGCTATCGGACAACAAAGTAATAGTTAAATACCTTTAACGTGGTCATTATGCTGCTGAGATCAACATAACTACGAAGCCTTTCAAATCAAAACCAAACTCTCTTTTCTACGACAACAATCACGCGATGCGTAGAGTTCAAACATAAATACATCAAATAATTTACGAATTACGTATCAGTTTAGTTATTTGAAAAACCCCCCTCACCTAACCTCTCCCACAAGGGGAGAGGAAACTTTCCCTCCCTTGACTTCGTCGTGAGTCTTCGGCGTGAGCTCAGTCGAACGCTCAGTCGAACGATGGGAGGAACTAAGGGAGGGTGTTATATTTCATGTTCCTTTATAAGACAGTAGTATGTGAGAAATATGGTTTACATTGGTATTTTAAAAAAGCTAATTTGTTACCGAATTACAAATATTATATGGGAAATGTAAAAGACACGATAAAGAAACTCATTTCTGCGCTTGGCGGGAAATTTTCTAAAGAACTTGGGATTGACCTATCCCAAGGGATTTCTACGGAAATATTCAAGTGGTTCCTCGCCTCGAAACTGTTTGGCGCCCGGATAGGTACAAATATTGCCATAAAGACCTATAGAGAATTCGAAAGGTGCGGTGTTCTTTCGCCAGAAAAGATTGTTGAGACCGGCTGGGATGGGCTTGTGAGAATACTGGACGACGGAGGATACGCACGCTACGACTTCTCCACAGCGACAAAACTGCTGGAAATCATGGAGGATTTAAAGAAATTTTACCATGGTGATTTGAATAAACTCCACGAAATGGCTGATGATGAAGATGACCTGGAAGACTTACTGAAGGGATTAGGGAAGGGAATCGGGGATGTGACGGTAAATATATTCCTGAGAGAACTCCGTTCTGTATGGAAAAAGGCAAATCCGGTCCCATCCGAATTGGTAATCCTTGCGGCCAGAAATCTGGGTTTCATTAGTCAAACTGAAGAACCTTTAAGTGCGCTCAAAAAAGTCTGGTTAGTGCATACAATCAAAGGCAAAGATTTCTCTGACTTCGAGGCTGCGCTTTTAAGACTCGGAAAGGATTTTTGTAAAAAACGAAAGTGCTCTTCCTGCCCAATGGGTAAGGAATGCAGGTGCAAAAAAGCCAAATAGTATTGTACTTAATAATTGCAGTCGGACACAGATAAACGCCGATTTACACTGTTTTTTCGTAATAGTTCACCGCAGAGCGCAAAGGACGCCCTCCCCCATGTCCCCCTCCAGAGGGGGAGAAAGGGGGAGGAATGAGAAAAAAACATCATAGGAGATTACCTTCTCCAGCAAAACCACAAAGGTTTTCGGAAATGCTCATTCCCTACTTTCCAAAAATAATACCTTTGCGAGCTTTGCGTCTGCGGTGATCTCATCTATCACGAAAACTTCACATATCCTTTTTGTTCAAGATAATTGAGTATCGCCCTGGTGGATTCCTCAATTGACATCTTTGATGTGTCAATCGTCAATTCCGGATTTACAGGCTCTTCATACGGCGCTGATATGCCGGTAAACTCCTTAACCTCGCCTGCGCGCGCCTTTTTATAAAGACCTTTTGTGTCGCGCTGTTCACAAACATCTAAGGGGCATTTCACATATATCTCGATAAATTCCCCTTCTTTTTGCAGTTTCCTGGCATTATCCCTGTCTTGTCTGTAAGGCGATATGAACGCCGTTATGGTTATTATGTTTGCATCGGTAAACAACTTTGCAACCTCACCGATGCGGCGAATATTTTCAGACCGGTCTTCGGGCGAGAAACCCAGATTTTTATTCAAGCCGTGACGTATGTTGTCACCATCGAGTATGTATGCCTGATGCCTGTTCTCAAGGAGTGCATGCTCAAGCTCTACGGCAATGGTTGACTTTCCTGAGCCTGACAGGCCTGTCAACCAGACGGTCACTCCCTTTTGTTTCATCAGTTTTGTCCTGTCCTCTTTTGTAATCTTGCCGTGATGCCATTTAATGTTGGTAGCCTTTTGTACTGTCATGTCTTCTCCTTATTTCTGTATCAAAAATATTTTAGAAAGTCCGACTGAATGGAAAATGGTTTTTTAAAATTACAAATATTATAAGAACAATGCTTAAAATGCAACCTTTTTCAGAAACAGATATTTTCCGGCAATAAATAACATTTAGGAAAATCCATCCCTTACGTAGTGTCTGAACAAAAACTCTCAAAACTGTCATTTCGAGCGGAGCGAGAAATCTTTTGTCTATCGAAATTATTGAGTCTACAGATTTCTCCTTTCAGTCGAAATGACAAAAGGATGCGTTTTCGTTCAGACACTACGTATATGAAATGACTGGGATTTTGGGTTTTTCCTTGAAATAGATTAAGTATATAAAATATAATCATTACAATTAAAAAAGTCATTCAGTAAACAGTGGAGGTCAATTTGTGAAGTGCAAGAGTTCGAGTTTCAAGGTATTCGCTACGGTTGTGAAAAAAGGGAGTTGTAATTATTATAAAGAAGGAGATACCTTCCCTTTGACAGGATTTACACCCAAAGGGCTGTGTGACAGCGCCTATGCAGTTCTTTCCAGAGATGCTCTGGCTTTACGATATGGCGCCAAACTACCCTGGCAAACAAGTGAGCATACCTTGCTAACCCATTGTCCTGACCCTACCGGCGCAGTGTGGGAATTGAAACGGGTACCCCGTGAAACAACAGATACTGAACCGATGCACTAACGGAACAAATTTAAAATTCTTCTTTCCAAATCCGAAACAAATGTATATCTCACGCAGGGGCTGGAAATTTTCAGCCCCTGCCACTAATTTCAAAACAATGAATAAATCTCATGGATGATAACAAAGAACAAAAAGAGCAAGAAGAAGCAAAGATTCGCAAGATGATTACGGATTACGTAGCCCACAGCCCCTATAAGTTAAATCCGGATACGAAAACTGTCGATAGAGTAGTGAAGGGGTTGGTGATGCGTAAAATCAAATTCGGGTACGCATACTGCCCCTGCCGATTAGTTATGGGAGACGCAGAAAAAGACAAAAAGATCATTTGCCCATGTGTCTATCATGCTGAAGAGATTGAACGCGACGGTGAATGTCACTGCCAACTTTTTGTGGGCAACAAAAAAGGCGAGTAGTAGGGGCAGGTTTCAAACCTGCCCCTACATTACTAGCCTCCCCCATTCCTTCGGCTTCGTTCAGGACAGGCAAGGGGGAGGAACTATGGTTTGAATCCTGTACATGTACATTAAATTACATAAGGAGAATTACTCATGTCTGAAGATGTAGCTGTAATAACGGATGCAAATTTTGATGCAGAGGTATTAAAATCCAATGTCCCTGTGTTAGTTGATTTCTGGGCGGCGTGGTGCGGGCCGTGCAGACAACTGGCACCCGTAATAGACGAACTAGCAAAGGAATACAAAGGAAAGGTCAAGATTGGAAAACTTGACACAGAGGAAAATAATAGCACTCCCGCAAAGTTTGGCATTACGGCAATACCCACGATTATCGTATTTAAAAGTGGACAGGCCGTAAATAAGATGGTGGGGGTAAAATCCAAGAAAGACCTAAAGGCCGCGCTGGATACACAGTTAAAATAGTCTTATCTATTCACCGCAAAGACGCAAAGATCGCAAAGTTTTAAATCAGTTGTAAGTTGGCAGTTAAAAGTTCAACTTAAATCTTACAACCCACAACTTTCAACTCCCTTTGTGCTTTTTGTGTCTTTGTGGTTAAAGATACCCAGGAGTTCACGGAGTTTGGCCGATATATCATCACTCTTCATTAGGGTTTCACCCACCAGTATTGCATCGACCCCTTCTTTCGTGAGTTTTTCTACATCAGATCGCAATTTGATACCGCTCTCGCTTACTACAATCTTTCCGGCTGGGATTAATGGTCTTAGCCTAAGCGTGGTTTCCAAGTCGGTTTTAAACGTTGCAAGGTCCCGGTTGTTTATCCCGATAATATCAGCGTTTGTCTGCAAGACCTGCTTCAATTCTGCTTCCGAATGGACTTCAACCAGACAATCCATACCCAGTTCCTTTGCTAAGTCTAAATAACGCTGTATTTCCTCTTTGGAAAGGAGTGCAGCAATAAGGAGTATGGCATCTGCCCCTGCAGACCGTGCCTCGTAGACTTGATAAGCATCAATAATAAAATCCTTTCGCAGGATGGGTAAATTTACAGACTTTTTCACATCGGTTAAGTAAGAGAGGCTACCCTGGAAGAATTTTTCATCCGTGAGGACTGAGATGGCTGCAGCGCCGCTGGCTTCATAAATTCGGGCAATCTCGACAGGATTAAAATCCTCCCTGATAATACCCAGAGACGGAGATGCCTTTTTTATTTCTGCTATTATCCGGATATTATTGTCGGATTTTAATGCATCGCCAAACGATCTTGTACTGTGTCTTTCTTTAATTTGTTCTTTCAGCGCCTCAACCGGAATGCGTTTCTTGTTTTCGAAAACCTCACCCAATTTATGTTTGTAAATTTCATCCAGGATTGTCATGAGTGTTTCTTCCTCAATAAAAATCGCATAAAGCGGTTATTTCTGTCAGGAAAGGCATCTGTTGCAATGAGCATACGCATGGAGGAAATCGACTGGATAAGACGGAAAGAAACCCAAGCGCATAATACAAATCTTAACGTCAGATATAAGGTGTGATGGGCAAAGAGCTTGAAAAGGAAATTACACGAGAGAATGGTAAACAGCACGATTGCCGCATAGAGACAATATTTATAGCGGTAGCGGATGCCATATCCAAGCCCCATCATGAACAGTCCTATCACGATGTATCCGAGGCCGTAGCCGCGGTTGGCAAGACCCTGACTCATAGTAAGCGCAAGGATACTCAAAATGATACCCAAAATGCCTAGAAATATCACCAGGTTTGCCACTTTGCCGACACGTTGAGCATGATTGATAGGAGATTTCTCGTTCATTTATAATTTCTTTCAGATAACGGCATCAATAATAATCCAGGCGCCAAAAATAATGAATATTGCCGTAGAAACATATTTTATTAATTTCTCAGGAAGTTTTTTTCCGGCAATAATACCGACGACTATGGCAATTCCATCCGCAGCAACCATGCCAAATGTCGATCCCAACCACACCCCTATGAATGAATGATATTGAGCAGCAAGTGAAATCGTCGCTAACTGGGTTTTATCACCAAGCTCTGCAAGGAAGAAGGCGATAGCAACAGTCAATACTGTTCCTAACTTATTTCCCTTTTTTTCTTTCTCATTACAGGAGTCCCCTTTTAGAGTCCAGATGCCAAAGCCAACAAAGGAAAGCCCGATCAAAATCTTTAAGTAATTTAAGGGAATTAACGCACTTACTCTTTCACCAATTATTACAGAAAATAAATGAACGACAATCGTTCCAATAAAAATACCCAATAAAACCTTTGCTGGCTTATACTTTGTTGCAAACGAAAGCGCCACTAATTGGGTTTTATCCCCCATCTCTGCGATAGCAATGAGAAAGAAAGATGATACGGAACTCAGCATTTACCTACCCTTGAATGCATATTTGAACGTTAAGCAATTTCAATGTAGGGGTTGAAAATCTTCAACCCCTACGCGCAGTATCCAAAAAAAGCTCCCGAATGCCTAATTTAATGTTCAGGAATTTCAAACTATTGTTCCTCCCCCTTGATGGGGGAGGCTAGGTGGGGGTGAAGTTAAAAGTTAATCACCCTCCCCTTGCCCCTCCCATCAAGGGAGGGGAATATTTAGTTGCCGAATGCTTAATTTAAATAAAAAGCCTCCTGCATTCTTTTCAAAGGCAGGAGGCTTTTTTGAAACGATCTGTTTAGAAGGGGTTCTTAATGGTGTTCCTCTTCTACGATAAATTCTACGGCATCATTGTAAGAATCTTTTCTATACCCAAATAAAGATACCACTGTTCCCGCAGCAAGCCCTGTTATCCATGCAACAATAAAGGTTATAAATACACCCTTAATTTGTAATCCCGGTACAACATTCTCTGCAATGAAAATAGCTGCTAAACCACCCAACATACCGGGCATACCATGGAGGTTATGGACACCACAGGTATCAATACCTTTTAAGGCCTTCTGTACACGCGGTTGAATGATAGCAAAACCGATCACACTCAAAACACCTGCGATGACACCCAATATCAAAGAAGCCTGCGGCGTTGTATGGGCACAGGAAGAACCAATTGCTACTCCGCCTGCAAGGGTTGCATTGGCCATATCTTCAATAGCGATCTTTTTCCTGATCATCGTGCTTGCAATGTAGGTAGCCAACGTTGCCCCACACAGTGAAAGAATTGTGTTTACAGCAGCTATGGGCATCCTTGATATCTCAGCAGGCGCCGCACAGAATGACGGCCAGAATATCCACAGCATCATACTTCCCAGCATCGAGAATTGATTGCTGATCTTGTCGGATTCGATTTTTTTGTTAAAGTCCTCGCTTGTGGTCATTCGTACAATCACGCCTAATCCGAAATACGCTCCAAACTGGTGAATAACGATAGAACCGCCGGTATCAATGAGTTGCCCCTTTGGAATAATCCCCATACCATTGTCTAACATAATCCATTCATTCAGCATATAGGATGGAACGAATATCAATGCCATGATAATATATTGTGACATCTTCAGCCTGCCCAGGAATGCGCCTGTGGCTATCAATATACTCGCCGCACAAAATTCAGCAAGGATCAACCGATCCATCTTTAACTCAGCCGGTTCCCCAAAAATACCCATTCTCTTAAGAAACATGTAATAAGGAATAACGATACTTACCGCTATATAGGTTGCGGTAACAGCGCCATAACCATATCTTCTGACGAAGACCATTAAGAATCCGAAACCGACCATCAACATAGCCATAACATGTATGGCCTTGCCGTATTTCGCTAGTTCAAGAAAATCCTCAAGTGCCGTAGCGACTGCACCTGTAACTTCGGTTTGGTGAGAAGCAGACTCGGCGCCGGCTTTTGCGTGCGATTCCGCCGTGTTACTGGCAAGGACAATATTATGACTTCCAGGATTTACATCAGATGCGTTCTCTACCGACGACCATGAGTTCCAATCGTGCTGGCCATCATTCACTGCGACCAATGATTGATCCACCGATAGATTTACTAATTCATTCCCTGTCACTTCGGCCCCACTGGTGGTATTTATCAGCCCCAGCAATGGGAAGCACAAAATACCCACGCATATAACGACGTACAACTTCAAAAACCTTTTTATCGCCATCTTGATTTGCCCTCCTTTTTTAATAATGTTTATGAGATTAGTACATCACGCTTCGATTTAAAATAGTTGCTCAAAACAAAATAAACATTTTTAAAACCATCGCATATCGTTTCATGTCGATATTTTAGGGGATATTTATATTCAATTTGATTGGAAATATCAAGTGAAAAGTAGATTAATAATTCTAATTTTATTCACCCATTAACTGTGTCTTTTTGAACTCATAATCTTCATCGGAGATAAGACCTTGCTCTCTTAGTTCATTAAGCTCTGATAACTTATCGTCTTCGGTCTCTTTTTTAGAAGGAGCAGGAATAGGGTTTTCTGGTTGTGAACCAGAAAGTTCATTAAGCTTATGTTTGTAATCTTCTTCTGTAATAAGCCCTTCATTATAAAGTTCTTTAAGCTCTTTAACCTTTTCATCTTCACTTTCATCTTCAACGATGTTTTCGGACGGCGTGGAAGCAGGCTTTTCTTCCGTTATGTCTGTGAGTTTACTTTTCTTACTTTCGTAATCCTCTTCGGTAATTAAGCCCTCTTGCCTCATTTCTTCTAACATCTTCAACTTGTCATCATCACTTTGCTGCACTTTTTCTTCTGCTTCAACCTCGCGTACTGCAGGCTCTGTTTCATCAGACAAACCGGGTGTGTTCAATAGAGTATCCTGGTCTTCATGAGAAATATTTTCATCTGCGGGAATCGGTTTTTCCTCTATTGGAATTTGCGCCTCCTGTTCTACTATGTGTTCTTCTTCTACCGGCGGCTTCTTTTTCACAGATACTTTAGGTTCTGGTATTTCACCAATGTCCCTGCCCTTTATGAGTGCATCCTTTTTCTCCTCGTATTCTGTTGCAGAAATTGTTCCTTCTTCCTTGAGCTCGATTAATTTCGTAAGCTTTTCGTGTAAATCACTAATGTTCATTGTTGGTTCGTCGGCAGGCGTTGCAGCCTTTTTTGATTTCTTTTTTCCTTTTGAGGGAGACGATTTCTTGACGGGAACCGAAGTCTTTTCCTTCTCTTCTTCTGTATTCAATTCGTCCGGGACAGACGCTTTTACCTTGTTTTCAGCTACCTCTTCTGATTTAGCCACCGACTTTTTTTCTTTTCCTTCTCCGGATTCTTTAGTAGCGGAGGTATCCTTTTCTCCCGTAACCTTTTCAGGCTTTTTCATGGCAAGTCGTTTTTCTTCTTTTTTGATGCGATCTGCCTTTCTTTTTTCCTTGATTCTTTTTTCATCCCGTCCGTCAAAGGGCGGAGAAATAATGGAGACGGCGACAAAGGGCTCGCCACCCGTATTGAGGAACTTGTGCACGGTCTTTGCGGGAACCTGTAAGATAGAACCCGGTTTCACCATATATCGAGTGCCATCAAGGGTGGCAATGCCACTCCCCTTTTTTACATAGACAACCTCATCATGCCGTTTGTGGTAATGTGGACGCAATTCCCCATTTTCGCGGACTTGAACGAGGTGCATGCTTGAATTTTTATTCTCACCCACGTCCGTAATTTTCACTTCTTCACCTTCGCCAAGTGGATTTTTTGCGGCAACCTCTTCAATATTTTTCACCGTAGAGGAATATACTTCCGGAAATTTCGTAGGATGCTTTAGAGATTCTACAAAGTTGGTTGGATAATATCGTACCGTTGTACAACCAATAAAAGCCAATGACAGCAGGGGAAATACAAATCGCAGAGTAATTTTAATAGTGTTCATTATTAATAATAGTGTGCCGCTGATTTTTAGGACCTTTACAAAAGACATAACAAGTGACACTTCACCTTATTTTACGGCTGTTTTAAATATTCATTTGTATTAAAACAAAAGATATAGGGTATTGCAAGTGAGTATTTAAAATGCTTGAGTTATAATTAATGCGGTATATTTGATTCTTGTAGATAACTTCATTGACATTTTGTCAGCTTATTTCTATCATAAAATTACAAATGAAGATAAACAAAGAAAGACGACAGTTTCTTAAAAAAACCTTAAAAATAGGTGGCGGTATTTGTGCATCCACAATCATTGGAAGGTCACCGATGAATCACGCCTCATGTATTTCTTGGGGTGGCGAAACGCTTACAATAAATCCTGTCGTGGTTATTGCACGCGATGACCGCATACTCGCAGAAACTGGAAATTTAAGAGAAAATGTCGTTTCAGGTTTATTGCACAAGGCTGTAATGCAGTTGACCAACGCCCCATCGCAAGAAAAGGGGTGGCAGGCGCTTTTTAAACCGGATGACGTTGTCGGTATAAAATTAAACTGCCTCTCAGGGAAAACCATGTCTCCTCACGTCACGGTTGTGGAGTCTATCATACAGGGTTTAAAATTCGCCGGCGTTAAAGACAAAAATATTATCGTATTCGAGCGGTTTAATCGGGAACTCGAAACCTCCGGATTTCGCATCAGACGAATGACCGATGGTGTGCGGTGTTTTGGTACGGATGAACTTCCAGGCGGCGGTTATGAGGCCGAGCCAGAATTCGCCGGCAGTGTCGGGACATGTTTTAGCAAAATAGTATCGCAACTGTGCACCGCAATTATCAACGTCCCCGTCCTGAAAGACCACGATCTGGCTGGTATCAGCGTAGCCATGAAAAACTTTTTCGGCGTCATCCATAATCCCAATAAATATCACGGTAACAATTGTAATCCTTTTATTGCAGAGTTAAATACCCATCCCTATATTGCTGACAGGGTGAGATTGATTGTGTGCGACGCAGTTCTGGCACAATACAACGGCGGACCAGGTTACAAACCGCAATGGACATGGAATTACAATGGAATTATCGTGGGGAGAGACCCTGTTGCCCTCGATCGGATATGCCACAATATAATCGAAGAAAAACGAAGTGAAATGAGGCTTCCTACCTTAAAACAGGCAAAGCGTGAACCCAAATATATCTCCACGGCTGCCACATTAGGTTTGGGTATAGATGACCCTTCTAAAATCAAATTAGTCCATGTATAAAAACATTTACACTTCATAGATGTACAGATAAGTAAAATCTATTGAATGATACCGTACCCTTTGTTATAATTTTGCACGTATGAGTAATTCAGTAGGGGCTGAAGATTTTCAGCCCTTACAGGCAACATAGGTCATGTCTCGTACATGACCTTTTTTATGTATAAAGATCGTCTTAATAAAAAACCAATAGGAAAAATAAGATGTCATCACCGTTTACAGAAGATCAAATAAAGCGTTATTCAAGACACATTATCCTTCCAGAAGTAGGTGGAAAGGGGCAGTTAAAGCTTCTAAAAGCCAAGGTGTTTTTGGTAGGCGCGGGAGGACTAGGCTCTCCAGCGGCATTTTACCTTGCCGCAGCAGGCATAGGAAAGATCGGTATTGCCGACAGCGACATTGTAGACCACTCAAATCTGCAGCGACAAATCCTGCATTCCACCAAAGATATAGGGCGTTCTAAGGCAATCTCTGCAAAAGAGACACTGGAGGCTCTAAATCCGGATATCGAAGTAATTCCTTACACGGAACGTCTCAATTCTGAAAATATCCTCGATATTATCAAGGACTACGACGTCATCCTTGATGGGGCTGATAACTTCCCGACCCGGTACCTTGTTAACGATGCCTGCGTCTTCCTCAAGAAACCTCTCTCGCACGGTTCTATCTTCAGGTTTGAAGGACAGGTTACTACCATTGTACCATTTGAGGGACCCTGCTACCGCTGTCTGTACGAAACCCCCCCCCCGCCGGGTCTCGTTCCTTCATGCCAGGAGGCGGGCGTTCTGGGCGTGTTACCAGGCGTGGTGGGTTCCATACAGGCCACAGAGGTGGTAAAACTTATTCTCGGTAAGGGAGAGATATTAAAAGGGAAGTTGCTCATCTACGATTCCCTAAACATGGACTTTAAAAAGGTCAAGATACATAAAAATCCCAACTGCCCGGTATGCAGCGACAAAGCCACTATCAAGGAACTTATCGATTATGAAGAGTTTTGCCAGGCACACGTTGGTTCTTAATACCATTTCCAATAGATATTTTTAAAGAAGGTAACCAGATGAATACTCAAAAAAATCATCACCTGATAGGTAAAGCACTATTGGCTGTAATTACCATTTTATTTATGAATATGATTACAGATATTACCGCCATTAATAATCTTCATGCAGGTGAAAAGCAAACGAAAACACAAACTGAGGTAAATAACATATCGCCAAAACAAGCCAAAGATCTCATGGACAAGGAAAAAGATGTGTTTGTGCTTGATGTGCGAACTGAGGAAGAATACAAGGAAGTTCACATCAAAGATGCCCATCTTATTCCAATCAAGGAACTGGAACAACATATCGATAAAATACCCAAAGATAAAAAAGTTGTTGTGCATTGTGCTGCTGGCAAACGCAGCGCCAGGGCATGTGACATATTAAAAGACAAGGGATTGAAAGAATTGTATAACGTGGCGGGTGGAATTAATAAGTGGCAGGCAGAAGGCTATCCTGTGGAAAAGCCTTAATTAGTGTCTGAACGAAAACTCGCAAAACTGTCATTTCGAGCGGAGCGAGAAATCTTTTGTCTATTGAAATTATTGAGTTTACAGATTTCTCCTTTCAGTCGAAATGACAAAAGGATGCGTTTTCGTTCAGACACTAATTAAATGTTAAGGAATTCCAATCTTTTGTGATTCCCCTCTAAAAAGAGGGGACTTCGTCGTGAGCGCTCAGTCGAACGATAAAGGGGTGTGTAAGTTTGCCGCAACCCCCCCCCAGCCTCTATGGTAAGTCAGGCGTCCTCGCCTGACATTATAATGACGGATGAGGCGTCCGTCCTACCAATGAGGGGAGCTTAAAAGTCGTTGCCAAAGGCAGCCGAACTTATCATTTCACATCTTCTTCATTATCATGTATCGTATCATAGGCGGGAAGTGTGGATATGCGCGGATCGTCTATCCTCTTCCCAACGGTAAAATGATAGACCACCTGCTGCTCTGACGGTGTTTTTAGGAAGGTGTGCACTTCGTCATCGATAAATGCCCCGATCCCCGTTGCATCGAATCCCGCTGCTGTAGCACCCGAATATAAAGACTGCCCCAAAAATCCTGCCTCATAGTGTATATAGCGATACCCTCTATTCCCGTACGTATTGAGGGCGTAATCGAAGTTACTTATGAAACTAATGGCAAATGCCGAATCGCTGGCAATGTCTTGATTTAAGCTTAACTCCTTCGCTACATGTTGCATATTCCCTCTGGATAGCAACAACAACTTTTGGTTCGTCCTGTCAAGACAATAGAGCCCCCTTTCCACCCCCTCCACCCGATGAATATACAGATATGGAATGATAAGCGGCGGGCTTTCAGTCATCAGATAATCAGCCTTATATGGACTGCATAATAATCGCATAAGATAATGGAACGTGTTTATTGACATAGTTGTCTCACCATCAAAATCAATAGCGCTTCGCCTGTGCCTGATAGTCCATTTTAATGGATATTCTTGTATAGCCATTGCTTCATGAATTTTAAAATTGGAAATATAAGTTCCCTCTTTTTTAACGAGAGGTATAAGGAGATTACTATTCCCCTTTTTGTGTAAAGGATTCATGCATGTTTTCGTAGTAAGCGCATGTGCCTGAGTAATGAGTGGGTAATCCACTTCCTTGCGTGACAGCCTGTTTATATGCATGGTGGCGTTTATGGTATCTTTATGAATTTTTTTCTGACGTGTGTCTGCAATAGGTTGCTTTGTGTCTATTGCAAGAAACAGAAGGGGATGTTCGTCTGTCTTATCGAGACAAAGATACTGTCGAATATTATCATCGTAAAATTCACCGATAAATAATACAAAGAGTCCCAATCCCTGTGCCGCTACCCTGATGGACGCCATGGCATGTCCCAGATCGAGATAGCAATATCGCAAGGCGCGTGACTGATATTTCCATGCCTCACGCCAAAATATGGAAGTTAATCCTGTAATAATCGAGGGCGTGGTGGAGATACCACCAAGCGTCTGCCACAAAGCAGGAACAATGTCCCCAAGGGCACGCTGCTCAAGTTGGTGGCCTTTTACAAAGTAGTAATAAGCGCCGGATGGGAGTTCTTTCACATCATGAACGTAAACATGCGTCTCGGTTGGATGCAAGTCTCCACTGCTGGGGTTGACCCTGAGAGACCATGGTTCCACTCCCGGGTAAGACTTCCAGGCGCTGATAGCCATCGAGTAGTACATGAGCGTAGACAGTGTCTGCAACGTAATTGGTTCATTTCTCGGCCTTATATCATGAAAAGACCATATACTGGATAGTGGGCTGTGCAACTTTTCAAAGCCGCTTCCCAGGTCTATTCGTGGACAATCCAGATAGGTGCGAAAAGGATTTGGTTGATTTGACCAGTCTAAAGAGTGACTATCCTGGTAAAGCTTTTCCCAGCTATGCTTCGTTGCTTCATGGT
>JACRII010000082.1 GCA_016235875.1 Planctomycetota bacterium | reverse complement strand
GTCTGAAACACTTTCGCTGCTTCTTCATATCTTTCAGACATTAAATAGGAATCTCCCAGGCGGTACATTACAAAATCCTCATTTAAAAAGGGCATTGATTTATCCAACCCTTTTTCATAAGAAGCTGCTGCGCCCCCGTAGTCTCCCTGTTCGTATAATCTATTTGCCTCGATTACGTATTTTGAATTGTCCACTTTCATAGCGCGAGATTCGTTCTTTGAGCCTGGCATTTCCTTTTCTTGCTTTACAAGGGTATTTTCCTTTGTCTTCTTTTGTTGCGCTGTTTTAGTTGTGTCCTTATCTAAGTCTAAATTTTTTGTAAGGTTTTCAATTACCTTTTCCTCATCAATACGTCCCACAACCTTATTTCCATCTTTACTCCGATTCACTTGGTAAAGGAATAAAAGACAGACCACCACCAGGATTGCGAGATTCATGGCTATCGAAACTCCCTGTTGCCGAACGAATAAAACAATTTTAGAAATGTTTACCTTCGGTAATGAGAATTTCTTATTCTTTGATTCTTTGCCGACGACAACTAACGGACCTGCTGTTTGTTCAGGGATTTCCGTTACTGCTTGTGGTTGATCCTGAGTTATTAAATCAGACATGTTTATTTACCTCATTAAACAAATTTCTAAATAAAATCCTTCTTGGCCCATAATAGCATTTTCTCTAATTTCCCAACCTGAGGTCCCAGGCTTGCCAGAGCGGCATCTTCATCGTCAAATATTTCTATAAGTTTTAATAAGCCTGTAATGACAAGCAATTTTTTTATATTTTCATTAACGTTAATTAATTTTAACCCCTTTTGCCTGTCTCTGAAGTGTTTTACATAAACTGCCATTATGCCCAATGCCTTAGCGGAGAGGTATCTTGTGCGCGCAAAATCCAGTATGACATGATGGGCATCGTCACACGATAACTTAAATTGATTTTCAAGTTCATCTATTCCCTCGTAAACCAAATCCCCCGTAAGTGATAATATTGTTGCTTTCTCTTTTTCCCGTCTCTCAATTTTCATTACAGATGACTCGCTTTGCCATATGGACCGCAGTACCCGTTTCTTTGGAGGATTGTATCATCACCCTATCCATTAATTGTTTCATTATGAATAACCCCCTGCCAGTTTTTTTTGTTAAGTCTTTATATAACGTAACGTCCGGTTCTGTATAAGTCTGCATGTCAAACCCGCAACCATGATCTGAAACCTCTACAACAATCTCGTCCCCTAACATCGCAAATTTTAAAAAGATTGCCCCTTTTTCGTCTTTATGATATGCGAAAGATGCTGCATTCAAGACCGCTTCATTAACAGAGGTAACAACTTCGCTTCTCTTACAATCATCTGCCACAAGAGGCAATAACTTTCTATCAAATTGTTCTAATATTTCTCCGTAATTACCGATGGGTATTGGAATAGACATGACTTCCTCAGACAACGCCGATGTCTGCGCCTCGAATCCACTGCATGAAACAATTACAGCGCAATCCTTTTCCTCAGCAATCGATACATCGAGCCCTTCTATTTGAAGCTTTATACCCTTTGCCATATCCTCGCAATTTGTCGCACTCCCGTCAGATATTGCGTCTTTAAATCTATCCGCCGTAATTGTCCCACTTTTCAGAACTTTTGACAATGCGCCATTCCGTATCAATACTATTCTGCTGCCTGCAACAAAGGATGCATTACTTTCCGTAATTGCCATTCCCGGGAACATATTTAAGGGGAAAGGAGAAGATTCCAACACCTCGACTCCTTTTTCGGGCAGACTTATGAAACACGTTAGCTCTTCCCCATGAATTGAATAACAAAGCGTTTGGCTTCGCGCATCTAAAACGGCGCAAAATAGTGATACGGGAAGGCGTTTTAGAATATTTTTACAGAGATACTGATTAACCTCTTTTAACAAAAAAGCAGGGGAATTATCATTTTTTAACACGTAACGAAAAATCGTTGTAACTAAAACGCCCGCATTTTTTATATCTGCTTCACTGGAAATACTCCCAACCAGAAATGCCTTTAACTTCCCAATTTCAACAACGTCATAAAATATATTGCCTCCCGTTTTTGTCGCATCCTTTGCGACAAAAAACACATCCCTTTGACTGCAAAGATCATTCTTCAATTCGTCATTATCAGCGCTCTTTGCACAGCTAATATTGTTATTATTAAGATATGATAGTGCCGAATCACTTAGAACTCTGTAAATAACGCGCTTAATATGCTCAATTTTAAATGGTTTTGTTATAAAGTCCAATACGCCGAGATGCATAGCTTCTATAACGGCTTCTACAGAACCATAAGCAGTGATGATAATGGCCTTGGTGTCTGGATTTTGTTTCTTTATCTCGGATATTAACTGTAGGCCGCCCATTATAGGCATCTTTAAATCACTAATCACCAAATCGTATTTGGTCTTTCTCGTGAACTCCAGGGCTTTAACGCTATCGTTGGTGTTTTCTATATCAAAACCTTCTTCCGACAAGGCTTCGTGTAATGCCCAACGCAGCGTTTCTTCATCATCTACTAACAAAATCTTTTTTTTCATATTTCTCTGTATTAATACTGAATTTATGATTGGCTTATGCCATATTCTTTTATCTTATTATATAAAGTCGTCCGGTTAATACCCAGTATCTTTGCCGCCTCTGTCCTCCGCCAGGAGGTCTCATTAAGAACCTTTTGAATATGCTGTTTTTCAATGCTTGCCAGCGAATGAACGCTTAACTTACCATTATTCTCTCCGCTATCGCCAACATCGTTTACGATAGCTTTTTTCTCTGAGCTGATGGGTGCGACTAATTCCGGCAATAAAGTGCCGTCGGATGCAATCAATACAGCTCGTTCTATCACATTTTTCAGCTCACGAACGTTTCCAGGCCAGTGATATTCCAAAAGCTGCCTCTCTGTCTCCGGAGGTATATGATGAATATTTTTATTAAATTCGTTATTATATTTATGTACAAAATGTTTCACTAAAAGTAAAATATCTTCCCCTCTCTCTCTTAAGGGTGGAACGTAAATCGGCAACACCTTCAATCTATAATAAAGATCTTTTCTAAAATTACCCCCATCCACTTCTTCTTCTAAATTTCTATTGGTCGAGGCAATAACCCTGACATCAATCTTAATATCATTAATCCCGCCGACTCTTTTGAATTGTCTTTCCTGGAGAACCCTGAGAAGCTTTGACTGTAATGCAATCCCCATCTCACCTACTTCATCCAAAAAGATTGTTCCTTTATCGGCAACTTCAAACAAACCCGGCTTGCCGGTCGCAGTAGCGCCGGTAAATGAGCCCTTTTCATATCCAAACAATTCTGCCTCAAGAAGACTCTCTGTCAGGGCAGCGCAATTTATATCTACAAACCGCCCATTCTTTCGCGAACTCAAACGATGTATCGCCCCGGCTACAAGCTCCTTTCCTGTGCCACTCTCACCTTGTATTAATACCGTCGTTGAAGGACTCTTCGCAACCTGTTTAATAAGGCTATAAATTTCTTTCATCGGTTGACTATTTCCAATAATTATTCCACTTGGCTCGTCGGTAAAAGTCCACTGCTGCGCCCTTAATTCCAACACTTCACGCCTTAATGCCTGGGTACTCAGCGCCTTTTCAATAACCAGCTTTAAATGCTCCACCTTAAACGGTTTTTCTAAATAGTCATAAGCGCCCATCCTCATCGCCTCTACAGCAGAATCAACACTTCCATATCCTGTCATAACTATCATTAAAACATTGGGGTCTTTTACTTTTACTTTCTCAAGAAGCGCTATACCACCCATCGTGGGCAACCGTAAATCCAACAGTATCAAATCAGGCAAGAGTTCATTTATCTTCTCCAATGCCTGCTCACAAGTTTCTGCAACATGAACCTCATACCCCTGACCCTCTAAAAATTCTTTTATTGAAAACCGAATCGTTTCTTCATCATCTACAATAAGAATTACCCCCTTGGATATCATTTACTACCCCCCCTTTTCCGTAGTAAAAATCACACGGTATTTTCAAGAATGTTTAAATTTTAAACAAAAAGGCTATCATAGTATGTTTAATAATTCAACATTTTTATTATTAGACTTAATCACTGAGTAAACCCTCATGAGTAGGGGCGAAGCATTTGCTGATATTAAATTTGAATGCAGTCTTATATTCTGGGCAGCAAATGCTTCGCCCCTACAACAACATTGAAATTCCTGAATATCAAGATATGCGCAAACAATATACCATCTCAATTATTTAGCATTAATACCTTCATTTGACTGTAACTGCTTAATCTTCTCTTTTACTCTAGAACTTTCTGCTGCATTCTTTGTATACTTCAAACAAGCCTGATATTGTTCAAGGGCATTTAGCATATCACCTTTTGCCTCGTACACTGAGGCCAGATTGTATCTTGCCTCACAATCTGCTGGATTCATATTCAATACTTGTCTAAAGGCGTCAATGGAGGCTTCGGTCTCATCCTCTAATTTATACAATACCCCTAATTGCTTAAAGTACTTTGCATGATTCATGGGGTATACTTGGATCGCTCGCCTGTAAATTTCAATTGCACGGTCCAACTTCCCCATTACAACATAAACATTTGCCAGTTCATAAAAAGGGTCTATCCCTAAAGAGGATAGATACCTCATATCTTCCTCATTATCAGCATCAAACAAATTTAGTATCTCTTCGCCTTCTTCAATCAAGTTATCCCCCATCTCCGGATGTCCTAAATAGTTGGAAAATAGCGCGCAGTGAATTATAAATACACCAGGCATCCCGGAAGAAAGCCTCTTTAATCTATCCAATGTTTCTTCATAGGTTAATTTCCCTTGTTGATAACTGCTTTGTATATGATCAACCTCGCTCTGTACATTCACGCCTTTACAAACATTAACGATTTGTTGTGAAAGTTGCTCCAACATCTCAGAAATTTTCTCTTTCGATTCACATTCACCTACCAGCGCGCTCACCGTCTCCTTTAGTTTTACGTTAACAACTTCTATATCTGCCCTAAAGTTATCCCCAAACTGGTTAAGAGCGCCTTTAACAACAAAATCTGCCTTCAACCTTTCCGAGACATGAACAACCATTTTCAGGTCAACACCTGCAAACAAATCAACAATGCTTGCTTTAGACACCGCTGTTTTAACATCCACATTATCAACTTTAAAAAAGTTGTTGAGTACGGTCTCTCTCATAAACTCAAAGGTTCTTTCTTGTTCTACAATCGTAAAATATCCAGAGCGAATCAGTTCGCTTCGTATAACATCTTCGATCCCTTTTATGGGAGCATTTGAATCAACGCTGTTTTTAAAGGGGAAAATAACAACCTTTGACTTTATATCCTTTCCATAGCCTACACTGCCAACAACAATCGGAAAGATAATTAACGCCGTCAACAATTTTTGATATAACTTAAAATTAATTCTTATCATTACTAAAATTTATCGTCAGAAGGCTTTTTTTATAAAATAAAAAAACCTGTTTATTTGTATCTCAACATCATACAAATAGACAGGCTTTCAACTACGAATAAATGCCTCGCCAAATAAGCATCGCATTAAAATGCTGAAAAAAACCTACAATTTACACCATCCTTGTGTATCTTGACATGTATTTTCCGTAAACACCTCGGACATTTACCCTCATACGCCGTTCCTTCGTTATTTACATAGATCCTTGCATATACCTGACAACAGTCGAACTTTACCCCGATGAAACGCTTGCCAACTCTCTTAACGCCTGTTGTTCTATCATCGGGCATAGCTATGACTCCTGCTTTTTAATACTAAAGGCACCTATAACTTTGCTTGCCACTTCCTCAATCACTTCCGGACGGTCGTAAAAACCATCTTTTAATTTTGCCCTCACTTCTTCCACCTTTGCATCTCTTACATCCGGGATTTCACGAACAACGGTTTTCAGGTTCTCAACCGTCTGTTCAAGATTCCTGGCCTCCTTTGAAATATCTACTGTATCGAGTTTCGCCTGAGCAGTGCGTTTGCCTTTTTCTGCTTTTATTTGTGACTGGTTGGCCTCAATACGACCTAGATTTGCAACCTTGGCATTTAGAGATGTTTTGGAAATATTTTCTATTGACATGTTAAATCTCCCATAAAGTTAATGACTGCCATTACCCGTAAAACCGTGAAAATTATATAGCATTCGTCGACTCATTTCCATCTTATTCCTTTACAGGTATCTTTACTAAAAACACTTCGCCATTCCAATCAAGAACCACTCCATCCGAGAGACTATAAGCCTATTTCAACAAACCAATATTGACGAAATTTACAAAACCACCACTTCCTACTCTGCGATGCCACTATCCTGTCTTCTTTTTATATCGGCATATTATTGAAATAATTTAACCTTTTTCCCAAAATTATTTTTATACAGGAAAATATTTCCATATTTTGTTACTGTTAGCTGAATACTAAATACGTACTCTCGTTTCGATTTATTTGTAATATTTACATTGTATAATTGTAAATATTACATGATTCTTTATTTACAAAATTAGATTGTACTAAAAAGAACAAAACATATCACTTTTTAACTGTTTTCAAATGAAATACTTACCATAATTGTGTTCATTATTGTTATCTTTGGTACTCACGTTGCTATATAATTTCAGAGTAAATAGTTGATGGGTCCGCTCCGCTTGACCCATCCTATGCTACTTTTTATTCGCAAACGGGCGTAGAGACGCAAAATCGTTCGACTAAGCTCACAACGAAGTCTTGCGTCTTTGCAACTGTGGGTGCGTTGCGGCAATCTTACACACCCCTTTATCCCCTCTTTTTAGAAGGGAATTACAAAAGATTGAAATTCCTACATCGAGAAAGAATAATACAGGAAATAAGTATTCATGAACCTCTTTAAAAATTTATCAATTGGTAAAAAACTCCTTATCATCCTCTTGCTTATATCCATACTGCCGCTTTTTATCACAACATATGGTTTTTACAGCTTAGGCAAAGTCAAGCTAACAGAACAAACAATACATGTTCTAAAAGTGCAGGCCGAAAATGTGGCGGCTTCCATTAATTACTTCATAGATTACAAATTCAAACACCTTTACAAAATAGTTGATATGCCCCAACTCATCCACATCTTAACTTTAAAAAATGTAAAAGAACAACCTCACATTATCCGCCAGACGGCATCTTCACTTCGAGCCAAACTGCGGATTGCCCCTGATTTTTTATCTTTTTGTCTT
>JACRII010000081.1 GCA_016235875.1 Planctomycetota bacterium | reverse complement strand
ATTTGTGTTCTCTTTAGCATGTTTAACAGCATTTTTACATATCTTTACGGGCTGAGAGTTGGCCTCGAAGTATACCGGTATGTCAAGTTGCTGACCCAGTATCTTCAACTGTTCCACAGCAGCAGGCCGCTGGACATCCGCTGCCACCAATAGCGGCTTTCTCCCTTTGGAAAGTATCATTTTAGCAAGTTTGCCAGCCGTGGTAGTCTTTCCGCTACCCTGCAACCCCACGAGCATAATCAGCGTCTGATCCCCTTCCCTGAAGGGGATTGAGGTGTCAGAGTCCCCCATCAGCTTGATCAATTCATCGTGAACAATCTTAATAACCTGCTGTCCGGGAGCGATACTTTTTATAACTTCTTCACCAACGGAGCGTTCCGTAACGTGCTGGATGAATTCCTTAACGACTTTATAATTTACATCGGCCTCAAGGAGCGCCAGGCGCACCTCGTGTAATCCATCCTTGATATTAGCTTCGGTAAGACGTCCTTTACCTCGGAGTTTGCTAAAAACACTTTCAAGACTATTCGTAATTGATTCGAACATAAGCTTATAAATTCAATTTAAATTATGGAGACATAAATACTAAAAAAATTGAAATATTTATTATATTTAATTATTACAAACATTCAAATGAATTTTATAATAAAATTTATATTGCAGAGAGCCTCGTGGTTTGTTAAAATTTTTTAAGTGTTTTGAGATAACTATTTGTCTTATTTTGTCATGCGTTTATAAAACGCATTGTTTATTTCAGGGGGAAACAATGAAAGAAGGAATTCATCCAGAATACATGGAAACTGTCGTAACGTGCGGGTGCGGAGAGACTTTTAAGACCAAGTCAACAAAACCTAAAATCGCAGTCGAAGTTTGTTCGAAATGTCACCCGTTTTATACGGGCAAGCAGAAGTTCGTAGATAGCGCAGGTCAAATAGAACGATTCCAGAAGAGATTACAAAAGAGGCAGAAAGCTGAAGAACCAGTAAAACAAAAATGAATGATAATTTGTTGAAAAAATTAGAAAAAATGTACGAAAGGTATAACGAATTGGAAAGGCTGTTGTCTGATCCGGAGGTAATTGCAGATTCAAATCGTTATACGACGTATATAAAAGAACATGGCAGTCTTTCCAAGATGGTGAATAAATACATCCAGCTGACAGAGACCCGCGCGAAGAAACAGGAGGCGGAAGGGCTCTTGACTCAGGAAGGCACAGACAAAGAATTCGCCGAGATGGCCAGGGATGAGTTGGGAGAATTGGAAAAACAAGAAGATGTCATCATGGAAGAGATCAAAGGGTTATTTATCACCGATGATAAAACGTATGGCAAAAACGTAATTGCCGAGATACGCGCCGGGACCGGGGGAGAAGAGGCAGCCATCTTTGCAGCAGACCTTTTTCGCATGTACACCAAATACGCTGAAAATCAAGGATGGAAGGTAGAGCTTTTCGACAGCAGCGAAAAAGATTTAGGAGGTTTTCGGGAAGTAACCTTTTCGATCGAAGGAAAGAACGCATACCAAAAACTGCGTTTTGAAAGTGGAACGCACCGTGTTCAGAGGGTGCCTCAGACGGAAGCCAGCGGTAGGGTTCACACATCAACAGCCACGGTAGCCATCTTGGCTGAAATTGAAGAGGTGGAAATTGATATCAATCCAAACGGCCTCCTGATAGACACCTTCCGTGCATCGGGTCCTGGCGGACAAAAGGTCAACAAAACGAGTTCCGCCGTTCGAATTACCCATGTCCCTTCCGGATTGGTTGTGAAATGCCTTGATGAAAAATCCCAGCACAAAAACCGAGCAAAGGCCATGCGTATTTTAAGAAGCCGATTGTACGAATTATATGAGGGACAGAAACGGAGCGAACGAGACCAGATACGCCGGGATCAGATTGGAACGGGAGACCGCAGCGAAAAAATCCGCACTTACAATTACTCGCAAAACCGGGTTACAGACCACAGGATAAACTTTTCGGTATACAATCTTGATCAGGTCATGATGGGATATCTGGACGAAATCATTGACGCCTTGTTGAACTATTATAAGGAAGAACAACTAAAACAACTTGCTGCAAGTGTCTAAAAGATATTGTAACTATTTAAGCAATAGAGTTTCTCCCGGCTTCAGTTTACATTCTTTATCAAACCACAACAAAACTCACACATCTCCCATTCTGTCCCCTCAATATGAAAACAATACTGACAGTTTGAAAAATACATTTCCAGACAAATATACCATTTCCAGCCTTGTTCATTGGGCAAGCAAGTTATTACAAGAACACGGTATAGATTCCCCATCTCTGGACGCAGAAGTTATTTTATTACATCACCTGGGTTGCAAGCGTATCGATCTCTATATACACTCCGATCAACCTGTAGAAGAAACTGTTGCCATGCATTACAAAGAATCTATCCAGAGACGCTCACAGCGTGTCCCCCTGCAATATATCACAAACCACGCGGAATTTATGTCATTGGACTTTTACGTAGACGAACGGGTATTGATCCCACGCCCTGAAACGGAGTTACTCGTGGAGGCCGTTATAAAAAGGGCACAAATTCTAACGCGCGAAAATGAAATTGTGATTGTAGACATCGGGGTTGGAAGCGGTAATATTGCAGTAACTCTGGCAAAAAAGATAGACAATGCCAGGATATTTGCCGTAGATATATCCCCCGATGCTTTAGCCGTTGCCAAAATCAACGCCCAAAGACACGATGTTTTTAGCAAAATAACATTTCTCTGCGGAGATATCTTTCGACCGCTCGAAGGATACGGAATCGAATCAAAGGTAAGCTTTATCGTGTCCAACCCTCCCTATATATCCAGCGACGAATTCCATGATTTACAGAAAGAGGTAAGGGACTTTGAACCGTATGGAGCGCTCGTCAGCGGCCAGGATGGTTTACAAATGTTCAAACGAATTATTGCAAACACGCATACCTGGCTCAAACCAGGAGGTTTTGTTATTTTTGAGGCCGGTGAAAAACAGGCGCGTAAAATAGCACGATTGTTTGAAGAAACACGGTGTTTTAAAAAGGCAGCGTTCATAAAAGATTATCAACATATATCCCGTATCGTCATTGCACAAATGGAGGAATGCCGTGGATAAAATCGTCATTGAGGGAGGACATCGTTTAAAGGGAAGCGTAAGAATCAATGGGGCAAAAAATACTGCCTTGCCTATCATGGCAGCCTGTTTGTTGTTAAACGGCACATCCCGGATAAAGGGGATACCCAATATTGTCGATATCCAGACCCAATCGAAAATACTGGAGAATCTTGGTGGACAAATAAAGAGATACGAAGACGGCACCCTTGAAATAATGTTTCGAGACGGAGAAAATAACGACAAATACACGGCTCCCTACGAACTCGTCAGAAAGATGAGAGCTTCCATATGCGTACTCGGTCCCTTATTAAGCAAAAGACACAAAGCAAAGGTATCGTACCCCGGAGGGTGCGTTATCGGCCAGAGACCTGTCGATTTGCATATAAATGGCCTTAGGGCATTGGGCGCCCGGATTGAAACGACGGAAGGTTATATAAACGCTTCAGCAGATAGACTAAAAGGCACGGAAATTTCTCTGAAAGGAAAATACGGTTCGACCGTGCTGGGAACTTGCAATGTCATGTCAGCGGCAGTATTGGCCGAAGGAACAACAATCATTGAGGACGCAGCCCGCGAACCCGAAGTACAAGACCTTGCAAACTTTTTAAACAAGGCAGGCGCAAAAATTTCCGGGATTGGTGAAAACAAATTAACCATTGAAGGCGTTCAGGAATTACACGGAATCGATTATGAAATCATTCCAGATCGGATCGAAGCAGGCACATTCATGATTGCGGGCGCCATTACAAAGGGCAACATTATCCTGGAAAATGTGCGGGCAGACCATCTTACCGCTGTAATCGATAAATTAAAAGAAATAGGCGTAGAAATAAGTACCATCGGCAACAGCATCCGGGTCAAAGGAAATAATCTATACCACAATATCGACATAACCACATTGCCGTATCCCGGCATGCCTACCGATATGCAGGCCCAATTTATGGCCTTGTTATGTACGGTAGAGGGAAAAAGTATTATAACCGAAAAGATATTTACTGACAGATTTATGCATGTGCCGGAATTAGTAAGGATGGGGGCAGATATCCGGGTGGAGGTGTCGAGTGCGATCATACGAGGGACGCCGTATCTATCCGGCGCCAATGTGATGATCTCCGATCTTCGCGCCGGCGCCGGACTCGTGCTTGCCGGCCTGGTGGCTAAAGGGACAACAACCATCGACCGCGTTTATCATTTAGATCGTGGCTATGAGCGACTCGAAGAACGGCTATCCAAACTAGGGGCTGTTATAAAACGCATTCATTGAAATAGCTCAAAATTATGGTATAATTTTCACACACCATAGAATACACACCACAATTGTATGGAATCAGTGCTATAGTTTAATAACATTAGGCTGCTTTTTTACGAACACCCTATATACGATTCATTGCAAGGGGAAAGAATTCTGAAATGGATGAGAAAAAGATTTTTCCCTGCTCATAACGTGCAATTTACACAAATGTTACTACGATTTTTAACATTAAATTTATCTAATCGGAATACTTATCTATCCATATCACATACTGAGCAATTATGAAGCAGGAATAAAACTTGCATTTCCCATAAAAGCATTGCTTTTTTAAATTATTGAAAGAAATTTATGGGGATTTTATGGATACGGAATTCAAGAAACCTGTCATTCTGGTTGTTGATGATGAATCTGATATGTGTGAAATGTTTGTTACTATACTTTACGAGGAAGGCTATGTAACTGACATAGTAAACAGCGGGAAAGATGCCGTCAAAAAGGTAAAGGATGGAGGCGTAGATTTTGTATTACTGGATATTATGATGCCTGAAATGAGTGGTATTGAGACCCTTCAGCAGATCAAGGCCGTTCGACCTGATATTCCTGTTGTGATGATCACTGCCTACGCAACGCTGAAGACGGCTCAGGAATCAATGAGGCTTGGGGCGTATGACTATATAACCAAACCATTTAACCTCGGATGTGTCATGGAGGTTATAAAACAGGGGCTAGAGGAACAATACACTAACACGTAGACGATGGGACGACGACTTATCTATATACCGATCATTCACACAGAGGTTGATATGGGCTCATTGGCAGAGCCATTAAAAAAAGAATATATTAAAAAGTACGGTATACATAAGTGGGAACAACACCTGAAAAAAATAAACGATCTCTGGACAGGCATTGAAGAACGTTTAAATCAAAAAAATCTTCGTTATAATCAGGTCAAGGTCTATCAGGATGGTTTGCCAGTCTGCGGAAAAGAATTACAAATTGTGCAGGATATCGCAAATAGCGGAGGCAGAAATCATCAACTGCTGTTAGAACTCATCCAAAAGGGGGCAACCCTAATGGGGACCGAAGACCCGGCGTTATTGATAAAAGAATATCAACTAATCAAAGATGCCGCCGCACTAAAAGGCGCTGAAAAAGGCGCAGATGGGCGTTCTAACTACCTGGCAGAACGGGATGCTTTTATAGCGAATCGAATTGATAAGACTTTAAAGGACGGAGAAACCGGTGTCCTTTTTCTGGGGATGCTTCACAAGGTAGACGAAAAACTACCATCAGACATTGTTATCGACTACGTGATTTACCACCTGCCATTCAAAGAGGCAGTTAGGAAAAAGATTTGACAAGATAACAGGATAGACATGATATAAATTAATTTTTGACAGGATTAACAGGATAATCAGGATGAAATTAGGTAGCTTTTATCTTGTTAATCCTGTATATCCTGTCTAAAACTAAGTCTTTGTTGTTGCTACGGGAAAACCTATAGGACTTATTCTTAATTTTGGTGAAAGCAAAGTTGAGGTTAAACGAAAGGTCAAGGATTTAAAGTAAAAGATCTACAGGATGAAACAATTATCATGTTAATCCTGTTCATCCTGTCTAAGGTAGCTGAACTATTACGAAAAATCTCTGAGCCATGGCAACTGATTCCAATATAAGCGTCCTCATTATAGATGACGAAGTAGATATGTGCGATATGCTGTCGCACGTCCTCGGTAGGGAGGGATTCACAATCTACACGGCACATGATGGGAATACAGGGCTTGAGGTTTTTAATAAGGAATCTCCCAGCGTAGTCATTCTTGATCTTCGTATGCCAGGCATGAACGGGATGGATGTCCTTAAACAAATAAAGCATACCAACAGTGAAACTCCTGTTATTATTATTACAGCCTATGGGGAAATACAATCAGCAGTCGAGGCCATTAAACACGGCGCTTATAACTATTTTAACAAGCCCTTTGATAATGAAGAGGTTGTGGTTACGGTAGAAAAAGCCATCGAAGAAAGAGCAATGCGCCAGGAAATCCGCATGCTCAAAACACAACTGAGTTTTGTCATGCCCCTGTATGAACAGATGGGCAATAGCGCCGAAATTGTAAAGGTAAACGAATCGGTGAAATGTGTTGCCCCAACCAATTTCACGGTTGTCATCTATGGGGAAACAGGCTCAGGCAAGGAATTGATAGCACAAAGCATCCATAACCGAAGTCCCAGGTGTGACAAACCATTTGTGGTGGTAGATTGTGGTTCGATTCCTGAGACTTTAATTGAAAGCGAACTCTTTGGATTTGAAAAAGGCGCCTTTACAGGCGCAGACCAGAAAAAGGTTGGACAATTTGAAATAGCCTCCGGGGGCACGCTGTTTCTGGACGAAATTGGGAATCTACCCAAGTCTATGCAGGGCAAATTGCTGCGAGTGCTTCAGGAACGGCGAATTAGACGTTTAGGAAGCAATAAAGAGATTGATGTTGATGTGCGAGTCGTTGTGGCGGGAAATGAACGACTGGAGTATCTCATAGAATCGGGGCATTTTAGAATGGACCTCTACCAACGCTTGAATGAATTTTGTATTGAAATACCGCCGCTGCGGCGGCGGAAGGACGATATCGTATTTCTCTGCAAGAGATTCCTGGATATTACCAACAAAGAACTCAATAAGAATGTTCGTGGGATTACAAAAGAGACATTGGAAATGTTGCTGACATACAACTGGCCAGGGAATGTGAGAGAACTAAAAAATGTCATCCGACGAGCGGTCTTATTAGCATCTGAGGTTATAGAACCCAAACACCTTCTGATAAAGATACAAGAGCAGAAACAGCAGGCAAGTCCTGCAACCGGGCAGATAGCAAGTACAGCAAATCGGGATGCCGACCATACCGTTTCACTGGATTTGGATATCAACAATGGAAAAGATTTTTCCCTTCGTAATGCGGTAGCCAGGTGCGTTGAGCATGCTGAAAAAAAGCTAATTACAGAGGCGCTGAAACGTACTGGCGGGAACAAGAGCCAGGCAGCCAGGATACTCAAGATCGATTATAAGACCATGCATTATAAGGTCAAGAATTATGGAATTAAAATACAGACTACAACCGAAATTACAGAAAAGTCACCGACTGAGGATTCGTAAAATATGACAAGTGCCGGGTGATAGGCGACGGGTGGCGTTTCTCTCGTCACTCGCCATTCGTCACACGTCACCCTTGTTAAATACTTGTAAAAGAAGAAGTATTTATAGAGTGTCAATACTATAAAGCACATACTGAGAGCGAGACCCGGCAATTCATACTTTTCAAGAAAGGAAGGACGTTATGACGGCCAAAAAGACAGGAAAGAAGGAAACTGGAGGTGAATTTGATTTGGGATTGGGAGGCATTTTTAAAGGTCTTGGCGACTTTGTAGAAAAACTTTCAGACCTCGCAGAAAAAGGAAAGGAGTTCCAGCAGACAGGTGAGATTAAGGGCTTGAATAAAAATTTGAGTGGTTTATTCGGCATCTCCATAAAGGTGGGTGGTTTAGGAACGGACAAGATAAAGGTAGAACCCTTTGGCAATATACACAAGGATAAAAAGGGAGAGGCTGTTGTAGATGAAGTGCGAGAACCCATTATAGATATCTTCGAAGAATCAGATCATACCATGATTGTGGCCGAGATGCCAGGAGTGGAAGAAAAGGATATCCGTATCGATTTGAAAGACGACATATTGCAGATTTCAGCAGAGACACGCGAAAAGAAATATCATAAAGAAATCCTCCTGAAGGAAAGTTTCACGAAAGACAAAATGGCGCGCACGTATAAAAACGGCATCCTTGAAATAAAACTCATGAAATAATGTAATTTTTATAAAAATTTGTGGATAAAAACAATGAATGAAATAACCTTAAAGGTTGCAGAGGCTGTAAAAAAGGATGTAGGGCGAGGACTAGCACGAATCGACCCTGCCGACATCGAAAGATTACATACCACGATTGGAGAAATTGTTGAAATCGCGGGCAAGAAGCGCACGGTCGCAAAGGTAATGCCTGCCTTTAAAGAGGATCGGGGAAAAGGAATTATCCAGATCGATGGCCCGACTCGTGGTAATGCCCACATAGGTCTTGATGAAAAGGTCACCCTAAAAAAAATAGCCTGGAATCCTGCAGATAATGTCGTCCTTACTCCTGTCAACGCAGTTAACCTTGAACGTGATAGCAAGTACATTGGAAGTCTCCTTGATGGTCTTCCTGTTATTGCAGGAGATAGGATACGCGCTACGCTTTTTGGCAGCCGGTTTACCGATTTTGTAGTTGAAACTACGATTCCAAAAGGTGTCGTAGTTATCAATCCCACGACCCTGTTAAAAATCAATGAAAAAAAACCGGGAACTGCCGAACGTTTAAAATTTTCGTATGAAGACATCGGCGGCCTCGGTCATGAAATACAT
>JACRII010000080.1 GCA_016235875.1 Planctomycetota bacterium | reverse complement strand
CGTATCATAAGGAGGATGTGACATGATAACGACGGACATATTAATCGTTGGCGGTGGAATAATCGGTCTTTCCATCGCCAAAGAAATTTACAACAGGCATCCGGATTTAAAGATCACCTTAATTGAAAAAGAGGCCACTGTGGCATGTCATGCGAGCGGCAGAAACAGCGGCGTACTCCACGCCGGCTTTTACTATACACCGGATAGTTTAAAATCGAGATTTACTGTAGAAGGAAACAAGCTGTTAACTGATTACTGCTTAAAAAATAATCTATCAATAAATCGGTGTGGAAAAGTTGTGGTAGCAAAGGATGAAAAGGAACTTAACAGTATATTTGAACTAAAAAGGAGGGGCGATACAAACGGCGTAGATTTAGAGTTAATTGATGAAAAAAGACTTGAAGAACTCGAGCCAAATGCCAGGACTTTCGATAAGGCATTATATTCACCAACAACTTCCGTAGTAAACCCCAAAGAAGTAGCCGGACATATAGCCGATACCTTGAAAGAGAAGGTAAATATTTTATTCAACGAGAAGTTTATTAAAAGAGACGACACCAACACAATAAGCACCAATACACACAAGATAAAGTTTAAACATTTAATCAATTCAGCAGGTCTCTACGCAGACAAAATAGCTCATCAATTTGGGATTGGACAAAAATATACCTTGATTCCATTCAAGGGTTTATACATGGAATATAAAGACAATAATTTAATTCACAAACATATCTATCCTGTGCCTAATTTAAAAAATCCATTTCTTGGGGTCCATTTTACCATTACGATAAGTGGAAAAGTAAAGATTGGCCCAACTGCAATCCCGGCCTTCTGGAGGGAAAATTACGAGGGCGTCTCGAATTTTAATCTGAACGAATTTCTTGAGGTTTTATTTCATGAGGCAAAGCTCTTTTTTACCAATGCCTTTAATTTTAGAAGTCTAACCTTCGAAGAATTCAAAAAATATTACCGGAACTATTTTATACACCAAGCCACTCATTTAGTAAAAAGGATAGATACAAACAAGTTCGGTAATTACCTAACTCCGGGAATCAGGGCACAATTACTTGACAAAGAAGAGATGAAACTGGTAATGGATTTCGTTGTCGAACATGGAGAAAATTCCACACATATATTAAATGCGGTGTCGCCTGCGTTCACATCGGCCTTTTCATTTAGCAAGTTTATCGTTGATGAAGTAGAGGAGAAAATGGGACTCGGATTTTTCTGAAATCATTAAACATTTTAAAAGATTTGCCCCCATATCTCCTTTCAAAATGCAGTGTACATTTCAAAAAGAAATGCCTTCGTTACATAACGTTCAATTAAAATAAGAATCAATACCTCTCCTAGCATAGCAGGAAATAAAGGATTAGGATATATTTTCCCACGTGAGTTATCCCTATAAAAGGGGAATGATATTTGCAATTTATAGTATTGTGTCTTCATGCGCCTCATTGAATTCGTTTCCTGCATACCATATCTGAAGACTCCGGTTTTAAGTTTTGAGTTATCTATTATCTTTCACCACGCATGGACAGCCGTGTGGACTGTCTGCGAATTTGAAGGTGAAGGGCAACATATCAAGGAGGTGAAATATGGCTGTCAGTGCAAGCGACATCAATGGCCTTAAGACGAAGCTTGTGGATGCAAGAACCGCACTTGTTACCATGCTTGGTGAGAGTGACAAGCAAAAACAAGAGGGATGCCGTACAACGGTAAAAAATCTAACAAACGAAACTATATCGCTTTTTTCCACCTTAATGGTGAATGCAAAAGGCACAAAAGCCGAAGGCAAGATTAAGGAAGTAAGGGACGCATGGGATATCTTCAGGAATACACGAGATAACGAGGTTATCCCCAATTTTTTTGCAGGAAAGGTAGCAGAAGCAAAGGCTGTAGGCGGAGGGATACAGAAGGAAAGGTTCGCAAAGATATCTTCAATGGTTGAAGAACTCTTAACGATGACGTAAAGAGAAAAGACATGTAGGGGTTGAAAATCGTTCGACTGAGTTCACGACGAAGTCTTCAACCCCTACATTTATATACCTGTAGGGGAGAAAGTCCGTTCTCCCCTACCTACAAGATTCTTTAAAAATACTGTTTGATACCCCAGAATGCAGAACTCTTGCGGAACGCCTCATCAAGATCGATCTCGACAATTATACCCCATTCATATTCCGGAATCCAACACCAGGTTCCTATTACCGGTATACCCCGATAGTCGGGATAACCTGTAACATCGTACCCTTCACTTCCGCTTAAACATTCGGCTATTCCCTTTGTCAACCTTCCTGACTTAGGACTAATCCCTTTGAGTTCCAAAGCCGTCCTGGTTTTTATCATTTCTTTTCTTTTCAGTTCGATTACAAACCGTGACTCAGTAACAAGAACCCCCTCCGAATTAATAAGATAGGTTTCCCCGCTTTCACCAATCTCCATACTCTGCATGAGTTTATTCAACTCCATTGTATCCACTCGGAAAACCACGACACCTGCAAAAGCGCCATCATGGTCCTTGATTACGGCAGATACAAACAACGTAGGTACATTACGTTCGACCTTGCCGAACTCATTCAAAATCGGTGTAGTTGAGGGCTTCACCTCGCTCACAAAAACTCCACGCTTTTTTGCTTCCAGGAAATAGTCTTCCCCGGAAAAGTTCATATTTACCAGATTTTTTTCTGTCGATAACCTTACGACCCCGGCAGAGTCGCAGATAAATATACCTTTATACCCATATTCATCTCTGATAAACTCCAAATAGTTTAGGGCAGTTACAAATTCATCCACCGATGCCACACCCTTTGCAAAGTGAATAGTCTGCGGCTTACGGGCAATCGCTGCGGCATTATTCTTATGTCCCTCCATCCTCATTTTTACTAATTCGACCTGCCGATGCATAAGACCCCGCAGATTTTTAATAGTTGTATCCTGAAAAAATTTACGAACCTCATTACATGCCTCATCTATGTCAATTTCGGCAATAAGACCCCAATTAAGATACGGCAACCACATCCAGTACCCAATCACACTGGTGCCCCGATAATCGAGGTAGCCTGTATCATTGTATCCCTCCATTCCTTTCAAACACTGCTGAACCGCCTGTGTCAGATTTCCTGTCTTGGGATTTGCCACTTTCAGCTCTAACGTCGTCCTCTTTTTTATAAGGCCATCACCCTTAAGATCATCTGTATATCGGGATGAGGTTAACATGTACCCCTCTTTGTTGATTAAATAAACTTCTCCAGTTTCCGTTGCTTTCATGGGTATTATTAATTTTATAAGCTCATTTACATCAAGCCGGAAGACCAAAACCCCAAGGACATCCATCTTTTCATTCGTGACCTGGGTTGATACAAACATCGTAGGTAGGCCCAACTCCAACTCACCGAATTCATTCTCGATGGGTACTGTAGAAGGCATGATGTCGGAAATAAACGTTTTACCCTTAATTGCCTCTTGAAAATATTGTGAAGAGGAAACATCCTTTCCGATATAATTTTTATCCGTCGAAACAATGATCGTACCCGTAGGATTTACGATAAAAACTTCCTTGTAATGATATATGTTTTTCAGAAAAACGAGATATTCAAGCGGCCTGGTAAAGTCTGGTTCTTTATCATCCCGAATCACTGAGCTTCGGTATGCAGGCAGGTTATTGGCAGTAACCCTTATATCTTTCTTTCTGGCATCCACCCAGGCAGTTATAATCTCAGCCTGTTTTCGCGTAATGCCTTGTAAATCCCTTCCTATACCTTCCCTAATGATACCGAAGGTGTCAGGAAAAGCCGTTTTTGCTGTAAACAGCGACAGCAAGGAAATTGTTATAATAAATGTAGCTATAATTGATTTGGTTGTTTTAGACATTGTTCTTCCTCCTTATAGGAAAAAAATAACATAGATACTGCACCTTTGTATGACCAAATATAACTACAACCATAATCTCTAGTAGTAAGCACTATGTTGTTCTTCCTCCTTTCGTTCATATTCTGCACAAACATCCCTATTCCCACCCTGTCATAAAAATTATCAACTAAAATATTATACATTGGGTTTTTAAAAATTCAAAATAATTAAGCATTTTAATACAAACACAATATTCAAAAGGACAAAAAGCCCTATTTAATCACCTTATTTTAAGGAATTGCGTCCTTTTTTATATATTTCGAGTCGCTCTTTGAGTACCTTATCAAAACCATTATCTGTAGGTTTATAGTATTCCTTCCCCAGAAGTTCTTCGGGCATATACACCTGTCCGACATAACCACCAAAGCTATGTGGATATTTGTACCCCTTTCCATATCCCATGTCCTTCATCATGGAAGTCGGGGCATTCCGGATGTGCAATGGCGCCGCTAATGCGCCTTTCTCTTTAACGTCTTTCAACGCCTCTAAATAAGCCATGTATGAGGCATTGCTCTTTGGCGCACAGGCAAGATAAGTGACACCCTGAGCCAGGGGTATCCATCCTTCTGGCATGCCCACAAAATGAAAGGCATCCTTAACGGCAACCGCCAGTTGAAGGGCAGCGGGATCTGCGTTTCCAATATCCTCCGACGCAAATATAATCATACGACGCGCAATGAAAAGAGGGTCTTCGCCCGCATCCAGCATGCGCGCCAGCCAGTAAATGGCCGCATCCGGATCGCTTCCCCGCATAGATTTAATAAATGCCGAAATAACATTGTAATGTTCTTCTCCACCCTTGTCATAAAGGAGCGCCTTCCGCTGCATTGCCTCCTGGGCGATTTCCAGGGTTACGGTTCGCTTGCCCTCCTGATCGGGTTTCGCAAGCATAACAGCCGCTTCCATAGTGTTTAAAGCCACCCGGGCATCTCCATGAGAAAGGCGTGCAATAAAATCAAATGCGTCATTCTGAATTTCCACTTTCAGGTTGCCAAGACCTCGTTCCCCATCCTGTAATGCGTTGTTCATAATAGTCTTTAGATGGTCTTCGGTGAGTTGTTCCAGCACCAGCACCTTGCAGCGTGATAAAAGCGGGGCATTCACCTCAAAGGATGGGTTTTCTGTGGTGGCGCCAATCAGAGTTATGGTGCCGTCTTCCACATGATGCAGGAAGGCGTCCTGCTGCGCCTTGTTAAACCGGTGAATCTCATCAACGAAGAGAATGGTTTTTTTATTGTAATATTTAAGTTGTTCCCTGGCTTCTTCGATTACTTCACGGATATCTTTGACCCCTGATAGTACCGCTGAAAAAGAAACAAAGTGGGCATCGACTGACTGGGCAATAATAGAGGCCAGCGTTGTCTTCCCTACGCCCGGAGACCCCCAAAAAATCAGAGATATCAGTTCCTTGTTTTCTCCTAGCCTTTGGAGTATTTTGTTTGGTCCAACGAGGTGTTCCTGTCCCACAAACTCTTTTAAATTTTTCGGCCTTATCCGGTCGGCCAGCGGGGCTTTTTTCGTGGTTTTCACCTTTGCATCAAATAAATCTCTTTCTGGTTTTTTGATCGTCAACTAAATTTCCCCTTGTAATTTAGACGGGTTTGTAGGTTCAGACATTTGAGACCTCGATTCCAGGGTCTCTGCCATCTTGTTAATTGCGCCTGCAAGTTCACCAATCTCGTCACCTGCCTTATAATGTGCCCTTACATGGTAACGGCCTCCGGCAATTTCCCTGGCTGTCTCTGTAATATAGGAAATCGGCGCAGAAATCTTCTTCCCCAAAAAGAAGGCAACGATGATAACCCCCACGGCAACCAATCCAAAGGTAAACAAGATATAATCCCGTAATTCGTAAAGTTTTCCATACCCCTCGTTGACATCGATCTCAGCAATCACGCCCCAGCCATAATCCGGCATCCAGCGCCAGAATCCTATCACATTCACGCCCCGATAATCGCTGTAACCGTCAGCATCGAAACCTTCTGAACCTTTCAGACACTCACTTACCCCTTTCGTCATAACATCCGTTAGCGGGTTGGCAACCTTCAATTCCAGGGCAGACCGTTTTGTTATCCGATGTTGCCCTTTCAAATCTTCCGCAAACTTGGATTCTGTCAGCATGTATCCGTATCCATTGATAAGATAGGTTTCTCCGGTCTTACCAATATGAATATTCTGCATCATTGTGTTAATTTCAGAAACGTCTATCCGCAGTGTTACCATTCCCACAACCGAATTCGACCAGTCTTTAATCGGCGCAGAAACAAGCATGGTAGGCACACCAGCTTCTAACATCCCCGATTCATTTTCAATAGGCACATCAGAAGGTATGATATTGGAGGTAAAAAAAGCCCCTTTGATAGAAGAGCGAAAATAATCCTTTGCTGAAATATTAGCGCCAACAAGTTCCTTCCTTGACGCGATGCGTACAACACCCTCACGGTCTGCAATAAATGCCTCTATTGAACCGTATTCCTTCCACAAGTAATCGAAGTATTTAATCGTCTCCAAATTTTTCAATAAATCTGTATGTTCAGCATTTCCGGCAACCGACTGCATAATCAGGAGGACAAGGGGATTATTTGCAATGAGTTGGGCATCGGCCGTGCGTTCTTCCATCCATTTTGTGATCAATTCCGTCTGCTTCCGCACCGCCCCTTCCAGGTTTTTGATAATTTCGTCTTTCAAGGCTTGAAAGGTAATGGGATAAACAACGAGTCGCATGACAATGAGCGGCAGGAATGTTAAGACCAGGAAAAATATGCTGAGTTTACTTTTTGTAGGTTTGAACAATATTTTACTCCACAATTATTTTCTTCCAAAAGCTTTCATCTCACCGCGCCAGGGCGCAAAGGGAACATTGAGTAGGGGTAATTCATGAATTACCCCTACATGCAAACTTTGCGTTCTTTGCATCTCTGCGGTGAATTATTATTTTATTTCTTCGGTACCTTTTCCCAATCGGCTAAGAACCTTTTGACCCCATCGTCAGTAAGCGGATGCTGAACAAGTAGATCAAAGACATTGAAAGGAATCGTTGCAACATCAGCGCCCATCATCGCTGCATCCCGCACGTGTATTGGATTCCGAATACTGGCAACAATGATTTCCGTTTGGAATCCATAGTTGTCGTAAATGGTACGAATCTCCTCGATCAGATCCATACCTACCTGCCCTCTGTCATCAAGTCTCCCGACAAACGGACTGACGTAGGTACCTCCTGCCTTTGCCGCCAGGAGCGCCTGATTCGATGAAAAGCAGAGTGTTACATTCGTTTTAATACCCTCTTCTGTCAATCTTTTTACGGCCTTCAAACCATTTTTAATCAAGGGAATCTTGACCACGATATTGTCAGCTATTTTTGCCAGTTCTCTTGCCTCCTTGAGCATACCATCTGTATCCAGGCTCACCACCTCAGCGCTGACAGGACCTTGTACAATAGAACAAATTTCTTCAATCGTTTCACGAAACGGACGACCCGTTTTGGCTATCAAAGAGGGATTGGTCGTTACTCCATCCAGAATGCCCAGGCTATGCGCCTCCCGAATTTCTTTTACATCTGCCGTATCAATAAAAAATTTCATTTAATTTCCTTTCTTTTCCTATCTTAACTATTTGCCACGAATAAACACGAATTATTTAAATAATCATTCTAAAATTAGCACCCTGATTCTTTTCCATATTTTCCAATTTTACACGCAGACATACGTTACAGAATTTAATATTTTCTCAAGCAAACCCCTGGCGAATACGGATGCCTCCCGCTGTAATCACAGCAAAGGCATGCGTGAGTTCTTTTGTGTGTTTATTAACTGTAGAAGAAACTATCTTCACCTTACTTGTAAGAGATAAACTTTCTAACCGTATAAGCACAACACCCACAGTAAAACGATGCTAACGAAATACAATCTCACCAAAATCTTTATCCGCTGTTAATAATAAAGCCTTCTTGCGGTTGGCCATATCAAGCACTGCATCATCTGAGATACCCCGCTTCATTTCGGCAATATACCATACAAAATTACCGTCACTCCGAAGACGGTCAACAATTTGACGATCCACACTTTCATCAGCCAGAAATTTCACTAAACTGTCTCATGAATTGGATAGACCACATCTGCCCGTAAAGCCTCTGCTGCAAATTCCAGGGCTGCCTGAATTGCTTTGCGGGTGAGTCTGGGATGGGCTTGGAGAATCTGTTCTACTGTTTCTCCCGCAGCAAGTTTCTCCAAAATTAGCTCAACAGTAATTCGTGTTCCAGCAATAACCGGTTTACCCATCATCACCTTTGGATTTGATACAATCCATTTTTTCTTCATTTCTATACTCCCATAATGTTTATTTTGGCAAAATTAAATCTGGAAATCAGGAACTCACGAATGTTATTTTAAAAATAAAATTGCATTAATATTTATGATAACATCACACGTCGTAAAACACAGACAAAAAACTATTTCTCTTTTTCCCTGAGTTCATGAGTTCCAGATTCTGTAACATATTCCCGTCCCTCTCGGTTAATAGTAACTGGAATAAGGGAACGCTGATGTATACTTTAAACACACAATTTGTACACCAGCAATTCCAATAATAATTGTGTGCCAAAGGAACCGGTCTTGCTCTTTACGTCTGTTTCCAGCAAAAGCGCGTGTTTTCTCATGAGGTCTTCTTCTGCAAAAAGTTTGACCTGTTCAAAGAAACGCTTTGCAAAGAATGGAACGACTTGCAACTCCGAGGTAACCTTATACTCATCCCCTCCCTGCTTTAATATTTGCTTTGCCCTCCACAGCCGCTTGATTTGCCACGCCAGGAGGCTGATAATCCTCACAGAATCTTCGCCATGGGTCAACATCTGGCTAAGAATTTTGAGCGCCCCCCCTGCATTTCTTTGCGCAACGGCATCTGTCAACTCAAATACCGTACGGCTTCTATCCACGCCCACGAGTGCATCCACATCCCTTTCATCGATGGTTGTTTTCTCGCTCAGATAAATGGATAACTTTTCCAGGTGTTTATCTATAATCGCCAGATTATTACCTACATCTTCAACCAGCTTCTGGGCTGCTACAGAAGAAATATTCTTTTTATAATGTTTTGCACGAATGGAAATCCAATTGGGCAATTGATGGTCCTTTAACCTTTTGCATTCAATTGAAATTCCAACCTTGTCTACAAGGGTTGCCAGTTTCGTCCGCTTGTCCCATTTACTACACACCAAAACCAGAGAGGCATGATTTGCGGGCGTTTGCAAATATTTTTCGAGGGTTTCCCGATTCTTTTCTACGAGAACATCAGCCTCTTCCACGACTATCAGCTTGTTTTTGCTGGCAAAAAATGGCAATGTTCGTAATTCATCAAATATTACACCGCCAGAAGTTTCGCCCCCCTTAAACTCGACCAGAGATAGGCTTGGGTCGGTATCCTTGAGAGAATGCGTCTTTACTGCCGAATACGTCTCATTGATAAAAAATTCCTCATCTCCATAAAACACATATATTGGAAATTTTTTGTCTTTATCCAGTAAGGACTTAAATTGGTAAATATCCATAATTATTACATTCTCTGTGCTCTTTGCTGTTTAAGCGCTGTTTTTTTATTTTATCCTCTGCGCAATTCCTGCCACCATAAAGTAGACCTCGTCAGCTTCATCTGCCAGTATCTGATTAGCGCTGCCTGCAATATCCCTGAACACGCGCGAAAGGGCGTTATCAGGCACAATGCCAAGTCCAACCTCATTTGAAACCATAATAACATCTGACTTTGACTCGCGACACACCTTGCAGAGTTTATTAATTTCTTCGAGTATTTGTGACTGCTTTTGTTTTAAAATTTCCCTTTCACCCTCCCCTTTGCCCCTCCCATCAAGAGAGGGGGATGTTGCCACCCCTTTCGTTTCCCCTCCCCTGGCGGGAGGGGTAAGGGGAGGGGGATTTTTATCATCTTTTGTAAGGGCGAACGACCGTTCGCCCTTACATGAGCCCGTTTCATCACTCAAAAGCATATTCGTAATATACAAGGTAATACAATCAAGGTAAACGACTCCCACCTTTTCATCCAGGTTTGGTATAACCCTGTCTACATGGAATGGAGCTTCAATGGTCTTCCAGTTAAAGGGACGCCTGGCACGATGGATTTGAATCCGGTCGCGCATCTCTTCGTCTTTAACCTCTGCGGTCGCAATATAAACGACGTCCTTGTACTTCCTGGCAAGATCTTCTGCAAAGACAGATTTGCCGCTCCGTGCGCCGCCAATAACAAAGGTCATTTTCGCCATTGTAGATATATAATCAAGTTAGAAAGTCCCCTCTTGGGAAGGGACTAGGGGTGGGTAAGTCGGTAATTTGTAAGATATTCACTGAGATTTCATGACCAAGGGACCCACCCCTAACCCCTCCCAAGAGGGGAATAATTCGTACCATTATAAAACTTGCCCTCGTGTAAAGGGGGATATGTGACTCTGGTTAAACCCGGAGACACAGAAACACAAGTAAACTGCTATCTAAATATAAAAAGACTCAACAAAAATAGGAGTTCGGCGATTTCATTGGTAGCTCCCAGAGTGTCTCCTGTCATACCGCCAATTTTCCTTTTAATATACCAAATCCAGACCAGGGTGAAAATGATAATTATTGCAAATATTGTGAATCCACTCAGGCCGTAAAAATACCAAAACAAGCATACTGGAAGGAGCGATGCATAAATCACGTGTCTTCGTGTAGTTCCTCCCAGAATAAAACTTCCCGTGCCAGATTCGCCCCTGGCATATTGAGACAGCCCTGCGGCACCGACCTGCGCCCATCTCCCCACAACTGGCATTAATAGCAACGCAGCACATTTATTTACCAACAGAGGAGAGATAAAACAGGAAATACATTTTGTATTGTCACCAAAAAACGCATTATGTATCGTGGAAATTTCTCCAATACTGTGCAAGCTAAGGTATTTGAGTCCGAGCAAGCAGATTAGTCCAATAGCGCCGAAACTGCCGATGCGGCTGTCCTTCATTATTTCCAGTCGTTTTTCCTTATTCCAGCCGCCCCAGACGCCGTCACAGGTATCGGCAATACCGTCAAGGTGTAATGCCCCTGTTATTGCAATAAAAACAAGGATAATCAGGGCATCTGTAATAAGAGGTGGAAAAAAGAAATAGAGAGGCAGGTATACTGCAAACAGGAACATACCAATGCACAAACCTACGACTGGAAACCAGCAGACAACGGAACCAAAATCCTTTGGCTTTATTTTATCTTCCCTGTCAATAGGAATGATGGTTAGAAATTTAAGCGCCCACAAGAAATTTTTCATTCTCTTTATAATATTACTGTGTAAAAACTTTTTTTATAGAGTTTTTTACCACCCCCTCATCGTTCGACTGAGCGCTCACGACAAAGTCCCCTCCTTGCGAAGGAGGGGAACGAGGGGAGGTTAAATATTTACGGCAATACTGCTTTATGAGCTTATAAACTTTGGCAAAAACTGTCAACTAGAATCCTTTTTATATCAAATCATTTTTGTGATAGAATTGCCCCTGCGTGCTATCAGATATCGCATTTGCAACTGTAATAATTTAATGTACAGGAATTTCAATCCCCCGTTTTCACGAGGGCAAGCTTTTGTGGTTCCCCTCTAAAAAGAGAGGATAAAGGGGTGTGTAAGTTTGCCGCAACACACCCCCAGCCCCTCTTTCTAGAGGGGAGCTTAAAAGTCGCTGCCGCAGGCAGCCTAATTTATCCTAATCTATACAAGAATTACACTGTGCGTCTATTCCGTAATGCCATATTCATCTGTCTTTTCACTTTCTCCTGGCTTGCACCTCTCTACCCCGAAACCGTTCTGTCAGATTCAGATAATGTACAGTCCATTATCAATTCCAGCGCATTCACCAGAGTCCAGAAACCTATTGCAGTACGCACAGATAGAAAGACACTGGAATACTTTATAGAACACGTAGAAGAACTTACAAAGCATGGAAGAGATTTTAACCGAAAAGAGTTGATACTTGAGGTTCGAGGGGATGGTAAGTACAGCATACAGATGCCGTCAAAACACGTCACAGGAGAGTTTGAGCTTATAGAACGGCAGCCACACAAGGTAATATATGTGGGACATGGCAATGCTACGGTGTTCTTCAGTTTTTCAGGTACTATTGTATTAGAGATTAGTTACACAACGCATAAAGATGAAAAAGGATATTTTGAAGAGGTAAAAACTGCCGTCCACTTAAAATTCGACAATGTCTTTCTTGGATTCCTTGCAAAGGTGGCAAGCCCTGTAATAATTCCCAAACTGGATAAACTCATCTCCAAATTTTCGACAAAAACGAAGAAGGTAGTTGAGGTCGCATACGCAAACAAAAAAAGTACAAAATAAACATTTGAGAGATTGTTCTTCGTGGTCGTAGAATCTTCAGACACCGTGCATTTTGACCTTTCACCTTCACTTCCATTGAACAAACGGTTGCCAGTTGTTTGACATCGTATAGCCCGTCCTGTTCTAAAGGTACAGTGTGTCTCCTGATTACTTCAACCCCTATTGACTTCCTCTTATTAATGACCTCCGCGCTATGCCTAACGCTGAGTATCAACGGCAAGTGAAAGCGTCAGCTTTCACTTGCCGTTGGATGCGATTGTTAGACCGTCTCTGCTCCAACTAAAGTTGAATGATCAATTATTGATCTATCCATCATCTCATTCAGAAACCAATCAAGGCTCAAAAACTCGCCAAATATTCGGCCAAATATGTGCCTTCCTATCCTTATTGCTCCGTCGTCATACGGAATTAGTTTAGGGTTCACAAGTTTAATCGCCCACTCCTCATCAAAGAGGATTTCTGCTGTAAAGCCTTTGTCTTTACACTTCTGTTCAATAGTCTTAGGTTTAATAAAAACTAGGAGAGTTAATCCGCCTCTATAGAACTTATAGAGTGCTGCCGGATCGCGTATTGATAGTGTCAATGGGAAATAGCCTGTATTATCAATGAAATCGACATATTGAAATAATGGCTTTCCATCGCATCTTTTAACAACCTCATTAAGCGAGAGCTCATCGAATCGTGTAGCCGCATAGTAATGTAGACCCTCTTCAACTTCTTCATAGCTAAATCCATTTTTTAGAGCTTCCGCCAGGATGACATTTAATCTGTCTCTGTGATGCCTTTCTTCCCGTTGAAAAGAAATGCGAACGAATGCCCCTTCTTTGCCATATAGACCCTCGGTGCGGTCAGTAGCCAGATAATTGCCTATCTTGTTCATCCCAATTTCTTGCCTTTCTGTACGGTCGTTGGTATTGCGTTTCTTGCTTGACTTCACCTCAATTATTAGAGCCTTGCCGAATCTCGGCACAGTTATATCCCCGTAGCGCAGACAGGTTGTCAGATCGTTCAATATTGCAATTTGACCTAAACCAAAAGCTCCTCTAAATATTCGCCGTTCAAGCCGGGTCCCCTTCTTTCCAGATATGAATCCCGCTGGTTCTTTGAAGGCCATTGGTTTGATATCCCATTTATCTATGTACGTAAATACGATAGCATCACCAACCGCGTTGAGGATTGATAATAGTAACCGATACTCATCAAGAAGGTGGTGCTTGTACTGAATGGCTTCTTTTGTCCCCGTTGATTCTATTTTACTTAATCGAACAGGCTGCGTGGTTTTAAGTCGCTTCTTACTCTTTGCAATTTCATCTTTGAGAGTTCTGATTCTTCGCTCAACGTAGGTAATTCTTTGAATCAGTTTTTCTTGAATATTTAGGCACAAAGCCAGATCGGTGGGATTGGAGTTCAACTCTTGAACTCTTGCGAATAGAGAGATAAGCGCTGATTGATAATACTCTAACATTCAATTTTTACCGGAGGTCTAACATGAATTAAGCGTACTAAAAGCCGTCTTGCTTTACGGCTATTATATGTCCATTTGGGCATATAATAAAGTTTGTATACAACTTGCCGATATAGTAAGTAGTTGGCAAAACAATGTCAAGTTTTTTTAATGTGTGAAAACTCATCTGTCAAAAGCAATAAATTACTAAAAAAGGGTTTGAAAGAAGGTTTTGGCAATGTCTACCTGCCTTTTGCAAGAATGTTTTTTGTAAAATGCTAAACGTGGGAGCTACAGAAGCGCCTTTCCTTCCATATCTTCTGGTACTTTAACACCCATATAGTTCAATATCGTCGGGGCAATATCGTATAAAGTAACACCTTCACGCCGCACTCCATACTGACTCCCGCCGTTTCGCATAATAAAGATACCGTACTGGGAGTGGTTTGCATCATCGGAACCGGTGTCGTTCTCCCTTGCCCAGATAGTCCTGTTCCCCACACTCCCAATAGACCGCCAAGAGAGATCGCCGTAATATACAATTAAATCAGGCGGTATGCCGTTGCATTCCGTGTAAATATCTTCGGGTTTAAAGACCTTTGTATTAATATTCCTGCCATTCTCATCCCGTAAATCTTCCAGCTTCCTTATTAATTCGTTCCGAAAATGCTCATAATGCTGCGGTGCAATGACTCCCTTGGGTTCACGACCTTTTACATTCATAAATATCCGGCCGTAATATCCGCCCTCACCCCAGACCATCGTATTTTCCCAGTCGACAATGAGTTTATTGAACTGCGTTGTCTCTGACGGATATTGTACCAGCTTCAGGTAACCATTCTGGATAAGCCACTCATTAATGCAGATACCTCCGAACATTTTTTTTGCCCCGTGATCGGAAACAACTAGAATCAATGTATCATCACTTAAAAGCTTGAGGGTATCACCAATTTCCTCGTCAAGGTATTTGTAATAATTCAGTATGGCATTCTGGTATTGAGAACCTGGTATATATTTTGGATGACCCTCGTCAAAATATTTCCAAAAGGCATGGTGAATCCTGTCGGGCCCCATTTCTACAACCATAAAGAAATCCCAGTCTTTGGAACGAATAAAATGTCTGGTTAGCCGGAACCGTTTCTCTGTCATATCATAGATTGTTTTTAAAATAGGGTCTTTATTATCACTCCGGAACTCCTCGACATCCAGGATATAACCATTTGAAACAGACTCCACCTCGGCTTTCAGCTCGTGTGGATACGTATAATCACACTTCGTATCGGGCGTCATAAAGCACGTTACCATACATCCATTGACAGGTTTTGGAGGGTATGTCATGGGTACGCCAACCACCACAACCTTCTTCCCTATTTTTGATAAAATATCCCAAACAGTATCCTGACGAATGGTGCTTGAATTTGCGAATGACAATCCCTCATAGTCGTAACTCGACCGATTTCTAAACCCATATAATCCTAGCCTGCCGGGATTGGCGCTGGTCATCATGGACACCCATGCAGGGCAGGTAATAGCCGGGATGGTGCTCTTCATCGCACCATAGCTACTATTGGAAACAAGGCATTTTATATTGGGTAGCTGGTCTAACCACCTATCAAATAGGAGTTCGGGCGGTATCGAGTCCAGTCCCAATACGAATACCTTTTTCTTATTAATGACCATAATTATTTTACAAATGAGGGTTACAAATCCGAATTGAAGAGAATTATTTTCCTGGAAATATATGCTGTTTTGATATGTTCTAAAAAATCAGGGGAGGGACAACCTTCGACTATGCCTTAATAGTAAAAGCCCGCGATCGGAGTCGAACCGACAACCTCATCATTACGAATGACGTGCTCCGCCAATTGAGCTACGCGGGCAATAACTTAAACAGTGAGATTATACTAAAATTTTTGGTATTTACAATAATTAATTTACACAAGAATACCCCTCACCCAGACCCTCTCGCCACAAGAGGCGAGGGAACTTTCTTTCCCTCCGGTGCTGTCCAAAAAGTCCATAAATCATACAAAAGGTAGGGGCTGAAAATCTTCAGCCCCTACATATGGTACGTTCAAAATACTTTTTGGACAACGCCGGATTATGGGAGGGTGATATATTTTAAGTATCTGTTGTAACCACTCTGTGTATCTCCAATACCTGGTCAAGCAAGTTCGGCAAGGCTTCTATTGAAAGCATTGTTGCGGCATCAGAAAGAGCTTTTTCCGGGTTTTCGTGCACTTCCAGGAACAATCCATCGCATCCCGTTGCAACAGCGGCTCTGGCGAGCGGGATAACCATGTTTCTTTCTCCTCCGGAAACGTTTCCGTGACCACCGGGTAATTGAACACTGTGTGTGGCATCATAAATCACAGGGTAGCCTAATTCACGCATTATAACTAACGACCGCATATCGCTGACCAGATTATTATAACCAAAACACGTACCTCGTTCGGTTAATAGAACTCGTTCGTTCCCCGTACTTCGTACTTTTTCAACAACTGACTTCATATCCCACGGCGCCAAAAATTGCCCTTTTTTGATATTAATTGGTTTGCCCGTCTTTGCCGCAGCCAGAATTAAATCAGTTTGACGACAAAGAAATGCAGGTATCTGGATAATATCGAGTGTTTCCGATACGATTGGAATTTCTTCTTCACTATGGACATCGGAAAGTATCGGTAAGTCCAACCGTTTTTTTATATCAGCCAAAATCTTTATACCTTCCTTAACGCCTGGTCCCCGATACGAATTGATAGATGTCCGATTTGCCTTGTCATACGATGCCTTAAAAATAAAAGGCAATTTTTTTTTCTGAAAAATGGTCTTTAATTTATCCGCCAGTTTCAAACAGCTTTCATGTGTCTCTATGACACATGGACCTGCAATGAAGGCCAGCGGCTGTCTTTGACCCACAGCCAGATTTCTTACGTTTACAATTTTAACCTTTTGATCGAGCATAAGTAAACAATCCTGTGCAAACAATACGGGGATACGGCAAAATAAGATAAAGTACTATAAATAACAATTCGAGATGTGTCAATATAATATAAATATACTAAAAATGGGTTGCTACCTCTTTGTTCTGTGTGTAGAATAGTGCCCTATATATTCACACGCATTCATTCATAAATATGAGGTGACATACATGAGGAACAAGATAGTTGTATTTGTATTTTTGTTATGTGGAATGTCTTCCACTGCATTTGGACAGTTTTATGATTATGAAGTCCCGGAGATTAAACTAAAATCCGGCTTACCGAGCGTATTTGCCGTAGAAAATGTGCGGCAAATAACGGATGCAGAGCAGGAGTCCGTATTAAATATCAGTGTTACGGTAAAGAAAGGAAAGATCGAGTCTGTCAGCAGAGACGGGGGATGCTGGGTTGTTACCGTAAGAACCAGCAGCAAAGAAGCCTCGACGTATTTGATAAAGGACAGTCAATTCAAGATTGTAGGAGAAGAATCGAAAAAAGTCATCGTTAATGCCATTCATTGGAAAGACGGAAATTAAGGGCATATGAAGGTATATTTTATAGGCGCAGGCCCGGGAGACCCTGAGTTAATAACGATTAAGGGATTCAAGGCTATCCAACGATCCGGATATTGCATTTATGCCGGTTCTTTAGTAAATAAAGAATTACTTAATGCCCTTCCGTCCCACGCAAAGATATACGATTCTTCTGATATGCGTCTGGAAGAAATGGTGGTTGTTTTTAAAGACGCATTTAGGCAGAATGCTGACGTTGCAAGGATACACTCAGGAGACCCATCAATTTACGGCGCAATGCAAGAGCAGATGTGCGCATTGGACGAACTGGGAATTCCTTATGAGGTTATTCCCGGAGTCAGTTCCTTTGTTGGCGCCGCAGCGGCTTTAAAACAAGAGCTAACTCTTCCCGGAACCACACAAACCATTGTGATTACTCGCATGGAAGGGAAAACCCCCATTCCCGATAAAGAACACCTCGGTAAACTGGCAACCACTACTCCCACAATGTGTATTTTCTTGAGTATCGACAAAATCGATGAAGTTGTAAAAATACTCATTCCACATTATGGTAAGGACTGCCCTGTGGCCGTTGTGTATAAGGCAACTTGGCCTGACCAGAAGATTGTTTGCAGTAAACTCATTGATATTGCTGAAAAGGTTAAGCAGGAATCGATTAAAAAATCAGCGCTCATCATTGTCGGATGGGTGTTTGAAAAAGAGTTCAAAAGGTCTGTATTGTATACTCAGGAGTGGGAAAAAAGCTAAAAATCCCTGGCATAGTTGGTTGTTTCTGATTACGAAAATGAGCATTCTAATATCCAAGAACTCTTTGCAGAACAATTCTGGGAAAAAATATTTATTGAAAAAATCCAGAAAATGCTTGATTCAGAAAGTCATTTAATGTATTCTAACCCAAGAAAATAGCATGCTTGGTATATCGTTCTCATATCACATAAACCATTTTTTTGAAAGGAGGATGTTGAATGAATAAGCAGGAATTGGTTGAAGTTGTGGCAAAAGAATGTGAGGTATCAAAGGCTTGCGGGGAAAAAGCGGTAAACGCTATTTTAGACGGTATAAAGAATGGCGTTAAGAAGACTAAAGAAGTCCGCTTGATTGGATTTGGCACTTTTTCAGTAAGAACAAGGAAGGCACGGAAAGGGCGCAATCCTCAGACAGGGGCTGTGATTAACATCAAGGCCAGTAAAACGGTAAAATTTACCCCGGGACAAGATTTCAAGAATGCTGTAAACAAATAAACAGTTCACATTGAATATATAACAAAAAAGCAGGCTTTAAAGCCTGCTTTTTTGTTTGTTTCTCATTTCTTCAGTAACATTCACCCATTACGTTTTTTCCGAGGATGTCTCTACAGGTTCCAGGGTTTGTTGTCTGCGAGTAACTCTACGTTCATTCTCAGTAAGGAGCTTCTTCCTCAATCGAAAGGTTTTGGGTGTAATCTCTACCAATTCATCATCCTCGATATACTCTAAGGCCATTTCAAGTGAAAATTCTCTGGGTGGAGGAAGTTTGATTCCTTTATCCGCAGTAGCGCAACGAATATTGGTCGCCTTTTTGGCCCTGATGACGTTTACCGAAATATCGTTCTGTTCACAGTGTTCACCAATTATCATCCCCTCGTACACACGATCTCCTGGTTTTACAAACATGACACCTCTGTCCAGTAATCCATCCAAGGCATAAGCGGTTATCTCGCCGAGAGCCATAGAAATCAATACACCCTGTATGCGATGGGCAATATCACCTTTGTAGTGTTCATAGGCATAAAAATTATGATATATCACTGCTTCTCCACGTGTGGCGCTCAAGAGGCGGTTTCTCAGTCCAATCAATCCCCGGGAAGGTACTTTAAACTCAAAATGTGTAATATTTTTGTCGGTATCCATGCTGAGCATTTCTCCCTTCCGTGAACCTAACATGGAGATCGCCTGGCCCTCATATTCTTTGGGCACATCGATCACAACATATTCTATAGGTTCTGCTTTTTCGCCTTCCAATTCCTTGAAAATAACCTTGGGTTTGGAAACCTGTAGTTCGTATCCCTCCCTCCGCATATTTTCAATTAACACGGACAGGTGTAACAGACCACGCCCGGAAACACGAATAGCATCCGGCGTTTCCGTGTCTTCCACCTTGAGGGCTACGTTTGATCGCAGTTCCCGATAAAGCCTTTCCCTCAGGTTTCGGCTGGTAACATATTTACCATCCTGACCACAGAAAGGAGAGTTATTAACCGAAAATATCATCGAAAGCGTAGGCTCATCAATACTAATTTTTGTCATTGCCTGTGGATTATCGATAGAGGCAATAGTATCGCTGATGTCAATGTTCTCAATCCCGGTTAATGCAACAATATCTCCGGCCCTGGCTGATTTTACCGGCTCTTTTCCTAACCCTGTAAAAGTAAATAATTCAGTTATCCTATGCGTCGTATGATTGCTGTTTTTGTCGATTCTCGTAACTTGCTGGCCTGTGTTGATACTCCCCATAAAAATTTTCCCTATTCCAATTCGGCCAACATAATCATTATAATCCAACGATGTTATCTGCATCTGCAATGGAGCACCAGGATCACCGCTAGGCTTAGGAACGTAATGCAAAATTGCATCGAGTAGCGGGACAATATCTTTATTGTCATCTTCTAAGGACAATTTTGCGTAACCTTCCCGCCCACTGGCATAAATCACCGTAAAATCCAATTGCTCGTCGGTTGCATTAAGCTCAACAAAGAGATCAAACACCTCATTCAACACCTCCTCGCAACGAGCGTCCGGTCTGTCAATCTTATTGATTATCACAAGTGGTCTCAGATTATAACTCAACGCCTTACGGAGCACAAAACGCGTCTGGGGCATCGTCCCTTCGGCTGCATCCACCAGCAGCAGTACGCCGTCTGCCATCTTGAGTACACGCTCCACTTCTCCTCCAAAATCAGCATGTCCTGGTGTGTCAATAATATTAACCTTTACACCTTTATAATTGATAGCAGTATTCTTGGCCAGGATAGTAATCCCTCGTTCGCGTTCCAAATCGTTGGAGTCCATAATCCTTTCTACATTTTGAATCTGCTGGTTAGACCGAAATGTACCGCTCTGCTTGAGCATTTGATCTACAAGGGTAGTTTTGCCATGGTCAACATGGGCAATAATTGCCACATTACGGACGTCATCTCTCACTATTTGTGTCATATTACTCCTTAAACTAAATATCTTTTTCTTTGATATTTTATGTTTTTTCTGTGGTAAAATAAACTAAATAAAAAAGCCGCAACGATAAATCGTAGCGGCTCTATATTACAACATATTCACATTAGTTAGTCATCAAGCCATACAACTACGTCAGACATAATTAATAATATTTTACAAACAAATCCTTTATTGTCAACAAAAATGATATTTTAATAACATACGTTTACCTTCTTTACATCCCGATTGCTATCTCCCAACCATTTTAACGTTCGAGAAATATCTTTTATCTTGCCCTGAATGCCCTTAACGGTTAATATTACATCCATGAAAATCGCAGCAGGAATCGATATCGGATCGACTACTACTAAGACCGTGATAATGAGAGGAAATGCAATCCTCGGCTCAAAAATATCTTCTACAGGCGCTAACTGCAAGAAGACGGTAAAACTGTTGTTCGATGAGATGTTGGAAGACCTGGACCTTAGAGAAGAAGAAATCCAATACACAGTAACTACAGGATACGGTCGCCGGATGGTACCCGCCAACGAAATTGTCACAGAAATAACGGCAAATGCCAGGGCCGCCAAATGGCTCATGAACGGGAAGGTAAATGTAAGGACACTTATTAATATCGGCGGTCAGGACTGCAAGGTAATCGCCCTGGATAATAATGGTATTATGGTGGATTTTGCCATGAACGACAAATGCGCTGCCGGGACGGGACGTTTCCTGGAGGTCATGAGCCGTGTCCTTGAGGTAGAACTGGATGAGTTAGGAAGATTATCGGAGAAGGCAGAAGATATACCACAGATAAATAGCCTATGCACAGTCTTCGGTGAATCTGAAGTGATATCATTACTATCTCAGGGAAGACGTGTCGAGGATATTATTGCAGGAATACACAAATCCATTGCCAAGCGAGTAGTATCCATGGTCAAAAAAATCGGCGTTAAAGAAGCTATTTTCTTTGATGGAGGCCCTGCCTTTAATCAGGGATTGAAAAAGGCATTGGAACAAGAATTAGGGGTAGATTTACACGTTCCGCCCGATCCACAGATTACCACAGCCGTGGGTGCTGCTATTATTGCCCAGGAACATCTAAACAAAAAGCATTAAGTCAGTCTTTATGATGTTTCTTTGAATTTCTTTCTTCATATTTCACGACCGTATCTTCCTGTTCTGCCGTTTCTATTGAACCCGGCCTTTTTTTGCGCACCTCTGTAATAGCCAGACTTGCACTACAGCCCTTGTTTACAAGATAACAGGCCAGCATGGTGCCTGTCCTGCCGATCCCGGCATCACAGTGAACGACAATTTTCTTCTTGGAAGTTGTAAGATTATTTACGAAAGATACAAACTCCTCGATTTGTTCTTGTGTTGGAGATGCAAGATCAGGTATGGGAATATGTTTATACTCAAAGCCAAACTCTTCTATTAGGGTTTTGTGAAGCGGCACTTCCGTTAACGATACTATTGCTTCGATCCCATTATCCTTAAGAAACTCAAGGTCTGCTACCATTGACATAGGTCTTGCCATACCGGCAATTTCATCTTGTATAAGCCAACTAAAATTTCTAGGCATTCTCATCATTCATAAAATGGTTAAGCATTTCTTGTAATAATTCCAAAGGTAATCCGACTGCATTTGAGTAGCTGCCATCTATTTTTTCAATAAATTTTCCACCTTCACCCTGGATGGCATAAGCACCTGCCTTATCCATTGGTTCACCTGTTAGAATATATCTGTCAATTTCTTCGTCTTTTATACTTTTCATTTTAATATGTGTTCGTTCAATTCGCAACATTTTCTTTCGTGATGGAGATGCCATCACGCATACACCAGAAATAACATCATGTTCCGAATTGCTCAGTATTGACAGTATTCTTTTGGCATCACTTACATCTTTGGGTTTACCCAAAATACCTTTTTCGTGCACAATAATTGTATCTGCACTAACAATTACGGCGTCACACACCCTTCTGGCAACATCACTCGCCTTTAAGAAGGCGAGATTCAGAACTAACTCCGTTGGCAAAACATTACCATGAATACATTCTTCGATGTCATGAGGAATAATGTCAAAATGATAACCCAGTGATTTTAATAATACAATTCTTCTCGGCGAAGTTGAAGCAAGTATCAAACGCTTCTTCGGCATAACTCTCTTTGTGGATAAAAAAACCCCTCCACTACGTCAATCGTTAGTAGAAGGGTTTTGTATTTTACCTCAACAAATGATTAAAATAAGATTTTAACTCCCACTATGCAGTAGTGACTTCGGGTTTAATTTCCTCGGCTTTCTGTGCCTCAACTGCACCTTCAACTAATTCAAAAATCACGCGAGATGCATTATCGTTAAGTCTCCTTCCCAGCATGCGTAATTTTCTATCCCTGCCTTCCATCTTGTATTCAAGTTCTGGTATTTTCCCAACGCTGCTCCCGGACAGGACACCTAATCGAGTTCCTGACAACTTTAATATCCTCGTATACCCGCCGTTCCGACTCATATACCTTTGTGCAATACCACCAGTTTCACGCCATTGCCCTTCTCCAAACAGTTTTTTTACAACCTCAGCATTTCTCAAGCTTGAAAGAACCTGACGATAACAATGCACGTATCCTGGTTTATCAGTCTCTTTTTTCATCAGCCCTTTTTTAGCAGTGGTAATTATTTTTTCAGCAAAAGACTTTGTTTCTTTTGCCTTTTCAAGCGTTGTAATAATTCTCCCGTACGAAAGAAGACTATTTGCAATGTTCTGCCTCAGTGCTTTTCTATGTGAGGCAGTCCTGGATAAATGCCTTCCCCTCATTCTGTGTCTCATGGAATTATCCTTTCCCTTTTTCTATTTGTTTAATCGGTATAGGCATTCCGATCATTAAATTTAGTTGTGTTAATTTTTTTTTAACTTCTTTTAAAGTAGTTTTACCAAAGTTTTTAATCTCAAGAAGCTGTTCCTCTGTTTTCGCAATAAGATCGCCTACCGTTGCGATTTTTGCAGTTTCAAGGCAGTTGGAAGCCCTTACTGACAAATCCAATTCCGTTATAGACATACTCAATTTTTTGTTAAGCTCTTCTTCTGATATCTCCGGGGCTGATTCAATTCCCATCCTCTTTTCAACCTGTTGCAATTCTCTGCCGATCTCAAAGTACTGTACAAATGGATTTAAATGTTTTCTCAAAATTTTTGCTGACTCAACAAGGGCCATCTCTGCAGACACTACGCCGTTTGTCCATATTTCCATGATGAGTCTATCATAATTTGTACGTCTGCCAACGCGTGTTTCTTCAATTGCAAAACGAACATTTCTTACAGGAGAAAATATAGAATCCACTGCTACTAATCCAATCTCCTGTTCCTCAGGTTCATTTTCTTCGGCAGTCACATACCCTCGACCCTTTCGTACCTCCATCTCTACTTTGAAATTAACGTCCTCAGAGAGCGTGGCAATATGTAAATCCTCATTCAGAATTTCTATATTATCATCCGTTATAATATCTTTTGCTTTTACTTCACCCTTTTTATTCGCTTCAATTTTTATCACTTTAGGCTGATCGGTGTGTAGCTTCACAACGAGGTTTTTGATGTTTAACATAATATCTGTTACGTCTTCGACTATACCAGGTATATGGGTAAATTCGTGACTTATCCGGTCAATCTTAACAGACACAACTGCACTGCCTTCTAACGAAGAAAGCAGAATCCTACGTAAACTATTCCCCACAGAATGACCAAATCCACGCTCAAAAGGAGCAGCTATAAACTTTCCATATGTATCGGTCAAAGTCTCATGTTCCACATCCACACGGACGGGAAGTTCAAGACCTCTCCACCTTATTCGCATATTTTTCCCCCTAATTCAGTAATAAGGGATTTCAAAATAAAATAAATTGTTATATTGTGAACAATAATATATTTAAGAAAACAAAACTCTGTGAGGCTATGCAAAATATATCAGTTGACTTTACAGTTGCGGAATGAATTGAACCAACCAAACTTCCTTATTTAGAACACAGTTCTACAATTAGCTGTTCTTGAACAGGAACTGAAATATCTTCCCTTGCAGGAAGCTGCGTTACTACCGCCTCTGGTATTTCCGCTTTAAATTCTATCCATGCAGGAATGTTGCGACCTTTTAATAATTCTATATTCGCTTTTACAATATTTAGGTTTGTTTCAGTATTCTTTGGTCTTATAACGTCTCCAACTTTTACCAGGTAAGAAGCAATATCCACCTTTTTATCGTTAACCGTTATGTGGCCATGACGAATTAACTGTCTGGCACTTTTTCTTGATGCAGCAAAAGAGACTAAACATAAAACATTATCCAGCCTTCTCTCTAACATAACCAAGAGATTCTCTCCCGTATTTCCCTTTTGCCGTTCTGCCTTTCTAAAATAATTTCTGAATTGCCTTTCTAAAATTCCATAAAAACGTTTCATTTTTTGCTTTTCACGAAATTGGATTCCATATTTTGATAACTTGCCTCTACCCCATGTAAACTGACCGGGAGGATACTTCCGCTTTGTAATTGCGCACTTAACCGTATCACATCTTATCCCTTTAAGAAATAGTTTTCCACCCTCTCTCCTGCATAATCTACACTGGGGACCTACGTATCTAGCCATTTTTTTCCTTTCTCAAACCTCTTTTTAAAACCTATTATACTCTGCGTTTTTTCCTTGGACGACAACCATTATGGGGAAGCGGTGTTACATCTTCAATCGCCTTTATGCTCAGACCTGCCGCCTGAAGCGCTGTGATGGCTGATTCCCTGCCCGGACCTGGACCTTTGACTCTAATTTCAATTTCCTGCACCCCATACTTTTGTGCCTTTTCTGCCGCACTCGATGCCGCTTTTTGAGCTGCAAATGGAGTACTTTTGCGCGACCCTTTAAAACCTACCGTGCCAGCACTTGCCCAACATATCGTCTCACCATTAACGTCAGATATCGTCACATATGTATTATTAAAAGTAGCCTTGATGTTCGCAACCGCTCGTGAAACATTACGCCTTATTTTTTTCTTACCTACACTTGACATGATTATTTTTTATCCTCAAACGAAACAATTTCTCTATCAGTTAACAGGACTAAGTAAACTATTTTGATCCAGCTCACATTCGCTAAAATAATTATTTAACACAAACTCTGTGTTGAACATTTCGTTCAGTCTTTTATATTTGTCCAAATTATACCTTTTGTTTCCTTTTTTCCTTCGAGCTATTATCATTAAATTTTTTGGGGTAAACTTAGGGGACGTTACCTCCGTCAGTTTTACATGATAGCCAGTGCCAGTAAGAAATTGTGCCCTTAATGCTTCCGTCAAAATATCGGCGAACCGATACCTTAAAAGCCCAAAATCAGTCAAGTCGACAAGCGGATGCCCTACCTTTAAGCGACTCCTGATTTGGTTTTCACAACAGGGAACTACAACTATATATTTTGCCCCTGACTTAATGCCCTTGGCAATGGCCTCGTCCGTTGCAATATCACACGCATGCAATGCAATCACAATGTCCACAGGCTTTTCAGGCTGAACATCAATTATTCTGCCGTTAATAAAATGCATATTTTGAAAGCCGAGGCTGTTTTTAATTCGATCACATTTTTCTATCAGTATTCTATTAGTATCAACACCGTAAAAATAGGTATTTACAGCAAAGTGCTTTTTCAAGATAATATTCAGCACAAATGATAAATATGATTTACCACACGAACAATCGAGAAAAACAATTTCCTTGTCCTGTGGATACGCTTCTATGATTCGTACAACTTGCTCACAAAACCCTATTACTTCGTTAAACTTCTTTATATCTCGCTCATCACTGGATTGGTCAAGATCCAATTCAATTATCTTTAACAACTCCTTACTCGATTTTAACAGCTCTCCTATTGTTTCTTTGATTTCCATAAATAATTCTTAAGTTTAACCCTGCTTCAATCGAGAGGACGACATGAGCGTCATACTAACCCAATTCTTTTACACTCTTCTTACCGGCTACTGTCTTCTTGCGACCTTTTCTCGTGCGTGCATTTGTTTTTGTTCTTTGTCCCCTCACAGGTAAACCTACCTTATGGCGGATCCCACGATAACAATTAATGCTCTTCATACGCACAATATTCTGCATTTCCTGTCGACGTAACTGTCCCTCAGTAGAAAAATTCTTTTCTATATAAGCACCCAACGTACTCAACTGATCTTCATGAATATCCTTCGCACGTAAGTTCTCATCAATATTCACAGCTTTCAGTATTTTCTGGGACAAAGCCTTACCGATCCCATATATGTATGTGAGTGCAATAACAATCCTTTTATCTGCGGGAATGTCTATTCCTGCAATTCTCGGCATTAATCAATTCCTTTCTAAATTATTTTCTAAATTAGTCTGATATTACCCTTGCCTCTGTTTATGGCGCGGATTAGAACAGATTACACGAACTACATTTTTCCTTCTAACTATTTTGCAGTTTTCACAAATTCGTTTCACAGAAGATCGAACCTTCATCGTTTATCATCCTAAAAACTTATTAGTCGATTTTAGAATCGACACTAAACTTGTCTATAAATAATTCTGCCTTTATCGAGGTCATAAGGAGACATTTCAATTGTCACCTTGTCTCCTGGCAGTATTTTAATAAAATGCATCCGCATCTTCCCGGAAACATGTGCGAGCACTTTGTGACCATTCTGTAATTCTACCCAAAACATCGCATTGGGAAGTGCTTCTTTTACAGTTGCTTCTACTTTTATGGGTTCTTCTTTGGGCATATTTAAATGGGTATGTCTGTTTCAGAAATTTTTTTCATTGCGTTAGAATGTCTGCACCATTCTCGGTAACCACAATTGTATGTTCAAAATGTGCGGATAATTTTCTGTCTTTCGTCACCACTGTCCACTTATTGTTTAAGACCTCAGTGTCATACTTACCCATACATATCATGGGTTCAATGGCAATAGTAACACCAGACATTAAAATTTCATCTGCTTCTAACAATGATTTGCTCACAAAATTGGGCACCTGTGGGTCTTCGTGCATGCACCTCCCAATCCCGTGACCAGTGTAATTTCTGATAACAGAATAACCACTTTTTTCGACATATTCTTGTATTGTACTTGATATCAAAGATAGTTTTTTATTTGATTTTATAACATTAATTGCCATGAACAGCGACTTTTCGCACACCTCTATAAGTCTTTTAGCCTCTGGTGTAACTTCTCCTATAGGTATCGTTAATGCAGCATCGGCAACATATTTTCGATAGCCAACTCCGACATCGATGCTGAGTATATCTCCCTCCCTTAATTTTCTCGGTCCGGGAATTCCATGCACAACTTCTTCATTTATCGACGTACAAATACTTTTTGGGAACCCTCTGTATCCTTTAAAAATAGGTATCCCACCCTGACTTATTATATACTTTTCAAGCTCTTTATTCAGATAATCAGTCGTTACATCTTTTCCTGCAATCTCTTTGGCTAATCTTAGTGCGTTAGCTACGACCTTTCCCGCAGCCCTCATTATTTCAATCTCGCGGGGGGATTTACAAACTATCAACTCAGTTTACCCCTCGACCAATCAAGGACTTTTTTTGCAATGTATTCTCAATAGTATCCGATATATTTTTAGTAATCATTTCAATCCGCCTGTCATCACTCGAAATTTCTCTCAAAATACCACTCTTTTTATAGTAACCAATCAAGCCCTCGGTCTGTTCATGATAAACCCTTAATCTTTCCAGTATTGTTTCGGGTTTATCATCCGCACGTTGATTTAATTTACCACCACATTTATCGCAAAGTCCTTCTTTTGAAGATGGAACATAAATTTTATGATAGTTTGCACCGCAAGCGCCGCAAATCAACCTGCCTGACAATCTTTGGACCACACTTTCTTTGGATACAGAAAAATAAAAAACCATATCCAAACTATTTCCAAGATTTCTCAGCATCTCGTCTAACACTTTTGCCTGCGAAAGCGTCCTCGGAAAACCATCTAAAACAAAACCTACCTTACAATCATTTTTTAATATGCGATCTTTGATGATATCAACAACTATTTGATCGGGAACCAAAAGACCCTTTTCTATGTAATTTCTCGCTTTTTTCCCTGTCTCAGTGCCAGCTTCAACTGCTTCTCTTAGTAAATTTCCAGAAGATATATGAGGAATCTTTTTTCCCTTACTAATCAATTCTGCTTGAGTTCCCTTACCTGCTCCCGGAGGTCCAAGAAACACAATCATCATCCCATTCTTCCTCTTATTCGGGTTCCACCGCTTAAAAACCCGCTATACTGTCTCATAATCATATGGGACTCTATTCTCTGAACCATATCAAGCGCCACACCAACGATAATAAGCAAACCCGTTCCACCGTAAAAACCGGCTATAGCGCGGTTCAGTTCAAAACCACCTGCCACAATTTTCGGTAATATTGCAATTAACGCTAAAAAAGCAGCCCCAGCCAATGTAATCTTACCCATGATACCTTCTAAGTATTCTGCCGTCCTCTGGCCTGGTCTGATTCCCGGAACAAAACTTCCATAGTCCTTCATATTATTTGACATTTCTTTAGGATTGAATTGTATCGCTGTCCAAAAGTAACAAAAAAACGTTATGAGAAGTATATAAAGTATAACATAAATCACACCGCCTTGCAAAACTTCTGACAAACGAGAAGTAATCCAATATCCAAAGCTTCCAGGTTCAAAACGCACCTGAATGCCTTGCATAATAGCAGCAGGGAATATTAACAAAGATTGCGCAAAAATAATGGGCATTACACCGGCTTGATTAACTCGAAGCGGCAAGAAATGCCTTTGTCCGCCGTATACCTTTCTTCCACGAGTATGCTTTGCCTGCTGGACTGGTATTCGTCTTTGACCCTGGGTAATATATATAACCCCACCGACAATCGCAAGAAACATCCCTAACAGGACGATTAATTTCACAATACCAATCTGATGTTCGGCAGGTGTAACAGAAAAGGTAAAATTTTGCATCACCTGAGAGAAAGCCCAAGGTAAACGGTCAATGATACCAACCATAATTACTATTGATATTCCACTACCAATACCATGTTCTTCAATTTGTTCTCCGATCCACATCATGGTCATAGTTCCGGTTGTCAAGAGAAGCGCCGCCATCAACTGGAACCCAATACCCTGGAGATATACCGGTATAACAGGAACACCATTAAATTCTACCGTATAAAGCGTTCGCGTCATGACAAACGCCTGAAACAGGCATAACCCTACCGTTGCAAGTCTCGTATATTGGTTAATCTTTTTCCGACCTACTTCACCTTCCTTTTGTAATCTTTCAAGGTAAGGTACCACACCTACCAGTAATTGAAAAATGATAGATGCGCTAATATAAGGCATAACTCCTAAACCAAAAATCGCACCAGAAGTAAGCGCACCACCGGCAAACATATCCACCAAGCCTAATAATTGTCCAACACCTGTTTGTGTAAATTGATGAAAGTATGATTTTAATACTGTTGTATCAATTCCAGGAATTGGTATATAAACCCCAACACGGCATAAAGCGATAAGCCCGAGGGTAATGAGTACTTTTTTACGTAACTCTGGTATTCGAAAAATATTTCCAAATTGTTCGATCATGATAAGACCTTTATTTCTCCACCCGCGGCTTTAATCTTTTCTATCGCAACCTTACTAAATTTATGAGCACTCACCGTTACAGGTTTTGTGATTTCACCGTCACCCAATACCTTTACACCGTCTAATATCTTTCTTATAAGCCCGACTTCCATTAATTTTTCAGGGTTTACATGGGTACCATTATCAAACCGTTCAATATCCTTTACATTAACTACACTATATTCTCTTTTAAAAGGGTTATTGAACCCCCTCTTTGGCAATCGACGAAAAAGTGGAGTTTGCCCACCTTCAAATTGTATACTTGTTTCATTTCCGGACCTGGCCGTTGCTCCTTTACCTCCTCTACAGGAAGTTTTTCCCATACCTGACCCCCTGCCTCGACCTACTCGCTTTTTACGCTTTCTGGGAAAAGGTATTGATTTTATATCAAAAAGATTCATTCTATCTTCACTCCCCTCAGTTCTCCAACCTCTTCTTTTGTTCTCAAAGCTTTCAAACCCATCAACGTTGCCTTAGCCACATTCAGCGGGTTTCTCTTACCGTAACATTTTGTTAATATATTCTTAATGCCTGCATACTCAATCACGGCTCGCGCAGAAGCGCCAGCCTTTATTCCAGTACCAGAACATGCCGGCCTTAAGTACACATTGGCTGCTTTATATCTTCCCCATGCCTCATGTGGTATGGTATCGCCTTTCAATGGTATTTTAACCATTTGCTTTTTAGCTTCTTTAACTGCTTTATTAACAGCGTTGGGTACTTCCCGCGCCTTACCAAATCCAATTCCAACACTTCCCTTTTTATCTCCAACGACTACTAAGGCGCTAAAACTCATTGATTTACCGCCCTTTGTTACCGTTGTACAACGATTGATCCTTATAACTGTTTCTTCTATATTTACAGGTTCTTCCAAACGTGCCAAGTGATTCTCCTTGTACGAATCAGATTTTAGAAACTCAAATTGTATTTTCTTGCAGCTTCAGCTAAGGCCTTTATCCTTCCGTGATACTTATAACCGCCTTTATCAAACACAACTTTAGTAATACCCTTATTTTTTGCCTCTTCTGCAATCTTTTTCCCAACGATCTCAGCAGCAACAACATTCCCTCCGTATTTAATCTGTGACCGAAGATCAGGTGATTGCGTTGAAGCCGCTACTAACGTCCTTCCTTCTATATCATTAATAATTTGACAATAAATATGCTTTAAACTCCGATACACGCTCAAACGTGGTCTCTCGGCAGTTCCTACTACTTTCCTTCTAATTCTAAGGTGACGTCGTGTTCTTTTTCGTAATTTTTCCTTTATATGATCCATATCTAAAAATCCTTAATTAATACTGTTATGCAGCACCGGATGTGGTTGCTTTCCCAGCCTTTCTTCTAATAACCTCATCTTCGTATTTAACACCCATTCCTTTATACGGCTCAGGTGGTCTCATATTCCTGATTACAGCTGAAAATTGTCCCACCATTTGCTTGTCAGGACCTGATACTGTAAACTTTGCAGGATTAGTTGGGTTCGTAACTTCTACCTTTATTCCCTTCGGTATCTCCAAACTTACCGGGTGCGTATACCCAAGTAATAATACAAGATCTTTACCTTGAACCTTAGCGTTGTAACCAAGTCCAACAATCTCAAGATTCTTGGAATAACCCTTAGTTACACCCACTACCATATTTGAAATTAACGAACGTGTCAAACCATGCAATGCTCTATGATATTTTTCATCGGAAGATCTTTTTACTACAATTTGCTTATCCTGATGAATATACTCTATAGCTATGTCAGGATGAAATGTCTGACTTAGTTTTCCTTTCGAACCATCGATATTTAACGTATTACCGCTTATTGACACTTTTACATCGTTTGGAACTTTAACGGGTTGTTTTCCTATTCGTGACATTTTAAATCCTTTATCCAGATAAATCGCTTACGACACAATACAAATCAACTCACCACCGATTTTTAGTTTTCTACACTCCCTGTCACTTACAATGCCTCTCGATGTGGAGTATATCGCAGTACCAATTCCACCAAAGATTTTACCAATTTTCTCAGCCTTCTTATATATCCGTCTACTCGATTTACTCACTCTCTCAATTTTATTAATTATTTGCTGTTTTAAGGGGCCATACTTTAAGTAGATCCTTATGGAAGCTTTGTTACCCCCCATTGGCATCTCTTTAAAATCCTTGATATAGCCTTCTTCCTTTAATATTTTTAAAATTGCCGACTTTACCTTGGATGAGGAAACATCCACACTTTCTCGTTTAATCACGCTTGCGTTTCTAACACGCGTCAGCATATCAGAAATCGGATCTGTCATACACATTATTATATTCCTTATTATTAATACTATTCTGTAATAACTGACTTTCTACCAACTTGCTTTTTTTACGCCTGGAATTTCTCCCTTTGAAGCAAGTTTTCTAAAACAAAGTCTGCAGATTTGAAATTTACGATAGTATGCCCTGCGACGTCCGCATAACTGACATCTGTTGTATTTTCTCGTTTTATATTTTGGCTCTTTTTTTGATTTTTCTACCAAGCATTTTCTTGCCATTCGTACTCCTTATTCTGACCTAAAAGGCATACCCAATAATTTTAACAATTCACAGGATTGCTCGTTTGAATTACCGGATATTACCATGGTAATATCCATACCCTGAACAAATTCCACACTCTCGATACTTATTTCAGGAAATACGATCTGCTCTGTCAGACCCAAGGTATAATTACCACGGCCATCAAATGCCTTTGGGGAAATGCCCCTAAAATCTCTTATTCTCGGTAACACAATACTAATTAAACGGTCCAAAAATTCAAACATCCTTTTCCCCCGCAACGTAACTTTACATCCAATTGCCTGACCCTTGCGTAGTTTAAAACCAGCTATTGCTTTTTTTGCTACGGTAACGAGCGGTTTTTGGCCAGTAACTATCGTCAGATGTTTCGTTGCTTCCTCAATGAGTTTTTTATTATCAACTGCCCTGCCTACACCCATATTAACCACAATCTTCTGTAGCTTAGGCAGCGAGAGTTTATTTTTATAATTAAACTTCTTTATGAGTTCCTGTACTACTTGCTTTTGATATTTTTCTAATAATCTTGCCATATTTTACGTTAAAACCTCACTCAGCAGAAATTATTTCAGACCCACAACAGGCGCATACACGCATCTTATTACGATTTTCCAATATCTTTTTTCTTGTGCGCACTCCCTTGCCATTTCTTTTACAGTTTTTATTCTGACAAATGGGTAACACACTTGCAATTGCGATAGAAGCTTCTTTCTGTATTCTACCCCCTTGCTGGTTCTTTTGGCTTGGTTTTGTATGTCTATAAACTAAATTTAGACCCTTAATAACAACTCGCTTTTTATCTCGTAAAACCTGTATTATTTTCCCTGTTTTACCAGCCTCATTGCCAGCCATCACTGCAACTAAATCATTTTTGCAAACATGCATAACTATACATTCTCCACAGGTATTTGTTTAACCTTGTAATTAAATCTTTCTACACAACTTCAGCGGCCAAAGATATAATTTTCATAAAATTCTTTTGCCGTAATTCTCTGGCTACAGCACCAAATATACGAGTTCCTCGAGGGTTGCCATCATTGTCAATTATCACTATCGCATTTTTGTCGAATTTTAAATAAGAACCGTCGTCTCTTCGTATATTTTTTTTTGTCCGCACAACTACCCCTTTTACCACTTCCCCTTTTTTAACTACCCCCTCTGGTATTGCCTTCTTTACTGCCGCAACAATAATATCTCCAACCGTGGCATATGTCCTACCGCTACCGCCTAATACCTTTATACACGTAGCCCTTTTAGCACCACTGTTGTCTGCAATATCTAGCTTTGTTTGTTCCATTATCATTTTTTTAAACTCCGCTTAATTCTATGGCTTTGCCTTTTCTATGATTCGAAGTAATCTTGTAGATTTTGTTTTGCTTAATGGTCTCGCCTCTATAATCTCAACCTTATCGCCCACTTTTGCTTCGTTATTTTGATCGTGTGTTTTATAGATTGAAGACCGTTTTAAAAACTTACCATATTTGGCATGTTTTACAAGACGTACAACCTCAACGACTATTGTCTTCTGCATCTTATTACCAATGACCGTCCCGACAATTTTCCTTCTTCTGCCTCTTTTATTTTCAACGCTCATTTTCAAACTTACTCCTTTGCCTTGAGAGGAGTATTGATAGACAAATCCATCTCTCTCAGAATAGTTTTCAATCGTGCAACATCTCTTCGAATATCTCTTCTCTGGGCAGGATTTCGAGTTTCACCCGCTTGCCACTGAAATTGAATGTTCAACAATTCCCTTCTGCAAGCATCAATTTCATCCAAAATTTCCTGCCTAGACTTCATTCGCATTTCACTGACCTTCAAATCGTCTTTCTCCTCTGTACAAGTCTCACCTTTACCGGCATTTTATGAGCTATTCTATTAAATGTCTGTCTTGCAATTTCTTCATTGATACCACTCAGCTCGTACAAAACGGTCCCCGGTTTCACCACGGCAACCCAGAATTCAGGCTCACCCTTACCTTTTCCCATACGGGTTTCAATAGGTTTCGATGATACGGATTTGTGAGGGAACACCCTTATCGTCAACTTCCCCTCTCTTGGAAGATATTGGGATGCTGATACTCTTCCTGCCTCGAGTTGTTGGGCTGTTATCCACCCAGGTTCCAAAGACTGCAATCCAAATTCACCGAAAGATACCCTATTACCTCTTGTCGCATTTCCTTTAATTTTTTGCCGTTGCGACTTCCTGAACTTCACCCTCTTTGGCATCAGGCGCATATGACTTCTCCTTCTCGGAACTAATTAACCCTTTATAAATCCAAACTTTTACCCCAATAACACCGTACGTAGTTTTAGCTTCAGCAAAACCGTAATCAACATCGGCCCTTAATGTATGTAAAGGAACACTTCCCGATGACATTTTTTCAGTCCTTGCGATCTCAGCTCCACCCAGCCTGCCTGCAACCTGCATCTTTACACCTTTTGCGCCTGCATCATTTGATGCATCCAGTGCTTTTTTCATCGCCCTTCTAAATGCAACTCGCTTTTCCAGCTGCTCTGCAATGTTTTCAGCAACAAGCTGTGCCTGCAGTTCAGGCTTCATGATTTCTTTGATTTTAATAACAACTTCTCTTCCCGTGATTTTTTGTATCTCGTCTTTAAGTTTATCGACCTCAGCGCCTTTTCTACCAATTATCAAGCCAGGACGCGCAGTATGCAAAGTTATTTTCGCATCTTGCCGAGTTCTTTCTATCTCAATAAGAGAAATCCCGGCAAAGCTATAACTTTTTTTAATTGTCTTACGAATCTTCTGGTCTTCTACGAGTAATGAGCCAAAGATTTTTTTGTCGGCATACCAAATCGATCTCCACCCCTGAGTTATCCCTAACCTTAATCCTATTGGACATACCTTATGACCCATCTTATCTCCTCTTATTATTTATTTATACTTTTTACTTTTTTTCAGATAACACTACCGTGATATGGCTGGTACGCTTCAATATCCGCGCCGACATGCCACGAGGTCTCGTACGTTGCCATTTTCTGGTAGGACCACCATCCACCAATGCTTGTGTTACAAACAGAGAATCAACATCAACATCTAAATTTTCATTTGCAGCGGCTATGGCAGCTCTAATTACCTTATCTATCATGTAAGATGCACGTTTATGAGTTACCCTCAAAATCCTTAATGCATCATTAACCGACTTACCTCTGACAAGATCAATAACATATCTTGCTTTTCGCGGTGATATCCTCGCATATTTACAACAGGATCTAAATTCCATTTTATACAACCTTTCAGTGCAATAATCTATAATTGACCTTACTACATGCTAACCGTGTGGAGTTTCTTTCTTTTTCACACCACCGTGAGCCCTAAAAATACGTGTCTGGGCAAACTCTCCAAGTTTATGGCCAACCATATCGTCTGTAACAAATAGTTTTTGAAATATCTTACCGTTATGAATCATAAAGGTATGTGAAACAAACTCAGGGACAATCGTACAGCTCCTAGCCCATGTCCGTATAGGTTCACTGCCACCTGCATCTTTTTGCTTCAATACTTTCTTCATTAACTTACTATCAATATACGGTCCCTTTTTTACTGAACGACTCATAACCTCTCCCAAATACCAGTTAACCAGTTAATTTATTCTTTTTTACAAATTGCCTCTAGCGCCAATCCTTCTTCTGCGAATTATAAACTTATTGCTTAACGCTTTCTTTTTTCGCGTTTTCCCGCCCTTCGCCAATAAACCAGTCCTGGAACAAGGATGCCTTCCACCGCCGCTTCTGCCTTCTCCACCACCTAACGGATGCGCTACAGGGTTTTGAGCTACACCCCTTACATGTGGTCTTATCCCTTTCCAACGGCTTCTACCTGCTTTTCCCAATCTGATGTTACCATGATCGAGATTTCCAAGCTGGCCTATCGTAGCCCTGCAACCAACAAAAACCTTCCTTACCTCTCCTGACGGCAGGACAATATGCGCATAATTTCCTTCTTTCGCCAGCAATTTGGCTACTCCACCCGCAGAACGCACCAATCGCCCACCCTGACCAACGTGCAACTCGATATTGTGGATATCTAAACCCAATGGTATATTTTTAATCGGCATACAATTACCGATTTCCGGCTCAACTTTATCACCTGACATTACACTCTTGCCGACCTGCAACTTATCAGGAGCAAGAATGTATCTCTTCTCTCCATCTACATAATGCAACAGGGCAATACGCGCTGATCGGTTAGGATCATATTCTATGCTGGCAACCTTAGCCGGAATATTATCTTTTTTGCGTTTAAAATCAATAATTCTATAATGTCGTCTGCTCCCGCCACCAATATGTTCAGCGGTTATCTTACCCTCTGCATTTCGACCACCGGTTTTTCTTAAAGGTTCTAATAAAGATTTTTCAGGCTTTGTTTTTGTTATTTCTGAAAAATCAGAAACACTTGCAAATCGTCTTCCTGCAGTAACCGGTTTATAATATATAATGCCCATGAATATCTATTCCTCTTCGTTTATTTAATAGCCAAAATCTATTGTACTTCCCTCTTTCAGCGTAACTACAGCCTTCTTCCAGTCTTTTGTCCTTCCTAACTTGAACCGAACCCTTCTCGTCTTGCCTTTTCTTACTATGGTTCTTACATCCTGAACTTTCACATTGAAGTGTTTCTCTACTGCCTTTTTTATTTGAATCTTATTTGCCCTTAAATCAACTTCAAAATGATATGAATTCGTTGCCTCTCCATCTGCAACGCTCTTTTCAGTTCGTAAAGGTCTCTTTATTATATTGTACGTGTCCATGAGATATTCTTTACTCCTATCCTATACTACTCAATGCTTCCTTTGTTAAAAGTACTTTTTTTGGCCTAAGAACCTCATACGCATTTAGCTCCGTACTCGTCATTATTTTTATAGAGGGTATATTTCTCGCTGATTTCCAAACTGCTTCGTTTGCCCTCGATACCACTATTAGACAACTAGAATTTTCTATGTTCAGAGCTTTCAATATGCCAACCATTTGCTTGGTTTTAGGAATATCAAAATTTAAATCATCTATAACAACCAATTCGTTATCCCTTGCCTTCGCAGATAATGCCGTATAAAGTGCTAACCTTCTTGCTTTTTTAGGAATTGCGAATGAATAGTCTCTTGGTTTTGGACCGTGCGACACGCCACCACCTTTCCACAACGGAGAACGAATACTACCAGCCCTTGCCCTACCTGTGTGCTTTTGCACCCATGGTTTTCTTCCACCACCTGCAACCTCACCTTTAGTTTTTGTAGAAGCCGTCCCCTGTCTCTTGTTTGCTTCGTACATGATGACTGCATCTCTTAGCAATTTCTTACGAATAGGCCCGCCAAACTTCTTATCGTCCAACTGTAAGTTATCTATTTTTTCTCCCTCTTTGCTATATACAGGTATTTCCATAAATTTTATTTACCTACCCTTTTCACTCTACTTTTATTTAATATAAGATAACTTCCTTTATGTCCAGGAACCGCGCCTCTAACAAATAATAAATTCCTGTCTTTATCAATCTTCACTACATCGATATTCTTTATTGTCACACGTTCGACACCGAGTCTTCCGGCCATTTTCTTTCCCCTGATTACCCTTCCCGGATCGGTGTTGGAGCCAATCGAACCAGGCGGTCTATGCCGTGTAGACCCGTGGGTTTTTGCGCCACCCTTAAAATTCCATCTCTTCATCACACCTGCAAACCCCTTCCCCTTAGTCATCCCAACAACATCCACCTGTTTGACATCAGCGAATACATCCACGGTAATACTTTGTCCTAATTTAATATCCGCACCAGCATCAGGCTTCACTTCCCTTACGAACCTTTTCGGCTCCTGCGAAACCTTTGCTGCACTTCCAATCTCTTGTTTTGTTGCATTTTTCTTTTTCTTATCGTCAAATCCCAACTTAATCGAAGAATAGCCATCATTTTCTATAGTTTTTATTTGCATTACACTGCACGGCCCTGCTTGAATTAGGGTTATCGGGAGTAAACACCCATCATCAGTGTAAATTTGCGTCATCCCAATTTTCTTCCCAAGAAATCCACTTAACATGCCACTTTCACCTCAATCCACAAGAATGTTTACGTTTCTTAATTTAAGCTTTTATTTTGATTTCTATACCTGCCGGCATATTTATTTTATTCAACGCATCCATAGTTTTTGCGGTAGGCTCAACGATATCAATCAACCTTTTATGAGTTCTTATCTCAAATTGTTCTCTCGACTTTTTATCAACATGTGGTGATCTAAGTACTGTGTATCTTTCGATACGAGTTGGCAAAGGGACGGGGCCAAACACCTTCGCTCCAGTACGCTTTGCCGTTTCAACAACTTCTAAGGCAGATTGATCCAATACCCGATAGTCATAAGCTTCCATTCGTATTCTTATTTTCTGATCCAGCACCATAACACTCCAATAAAGAAACTATTAAACCATTAATTGCAAAAGAGAATAAATATAACACACATTTTACTAAAATCAATCACTAAATATAATTTATTCAATAATCTTAGTAACGACACCGGCGCCAACGGTCTTTCCGCCTTCTCGAATTGCAAACCTTAACCCCTCATCCATCGCCACCGCCGTCAATAACTCTACGTTTACCTTCACATTATCTCCCGGCATCACCATCT
>JACRII010000078.1 GCA_016235875.1 Planctomycetota bacterium | reverse complement strand
TCTATGATCGCCTGGATTTGGGGATGACATGAACGGCACCCGCCGCCTGCCTTACAGTAATTTGTGACCTGCTCAATCGTAGTTAATTTATGCTCTCTCACTTCGTGAGCAATTTTATTATCTGTTACGCCAAAACACTTGCAGACAATCGTTCCTTCCTCTACGGGTTTTTCAATTTTTATTCCCCGATAACTTGCTATGGCCGCTTCCAATGCCTCCCGGCCCATCACAGAACAGTGCATCTTTTGCTCCGGTAATCCATCAAGATAATCTGCAATATCATTATCGGAAATCTTTGCCGCCTCTTCCAACGTCTTTCCTCTCACCATCTCCGTTAAGGCGCTCGCAGAGGCGATGGCGCTGCCACACCCGAATGTCTTGAATTTTACATCCACAATACGACCGGATTTATCCAATTTTAGCATCAACTTTAATGCATCGCCGCAGGCCAAACTGCCCACCTCACCCACGGCATCTGGATTTTCAATTTCACCAACATTTCTGGGCCGAAAAAAATGGTCTTTAACCTTCTCAGAATAATCCCACACTGCTTATTCCTTTCCTAATGAAATTTGCTGTAACAATTGTAGTATAAATATATTCTTTTATATCTGGAATGTCAAGCATCGCCTGTAGTTCATCGCCATATGCACAGAAATGTTTGTTGAGTAAACACTTTCGTATAAATTTATATCTTTTTATTAAATTAATTCACACTTATGCCGATAATATGTACATTGACTTGCTGCTTGTGAAAACAAAAACTAAAATTATTAATTACTCTCTGTAACTCCCAAGGAAGGGGATAGCCATGCATAAGAAATTTTTAGAATCCATTGGTGTCAGCGGAATAGACTTCACAAAATACCCTGTAGAACATCTCCCCCGGATACTTCATCTCAGTATGATTATCAAAAATACCTGCTTCTGGATAAAGGACGCGGTCGTCCCTTACCGCCTGTTATCACAGGAAGAACAGACACATATCCTTGAAGAATATGTCCAGTGCATCATCGCTTTTCAGTTTAAAGAAACCTAGCCCGAACGAGCCGGAAGTGAAAAATTTATGTTATCTACCATATCTTAATTTTGACTTTTGCATTTTGCACTTTATTTTCTGCTACAAATCTCATCCTTCATTTAATTTAACAGTTCAGACCTGATTCCCAAGATAAACTACCGTAATAATTCAACCGCCTCAGAAATAAAGAATAACTTGACAGGTAGTAGTGCGTGTCTTATAATCCGAACATACCTGAAATTGCAACATTGGGACACAAAATACAAGGTTTTTAGGCTTTTTATGAACGTCAACATCAAAATAGGATTCGCTGAAAAGGAATCCGCAGAACTGCTGGTTTTTTACCTATACGAAGATGTAAAAACCGTTGAAGGCGCTCTTGCCTTCTTTGATAAAGCGCTAAACAATGCCATTACTGAATTAATTAAAAAAAAGGAATTTATTGCAAAACTCAACAAAACAATCACCCTTCCAACTTACGGGAAAATACCGGCCAAACGCATCATGCTGGCAGGCCTGGGAAAGAAAAAAGATGTAACCTTTGATAAAGTAAGACAGGCTGCAGGGACTACTGCCAGCATCACTCGTGACATGGGCATCCGTGAAGTTACCGGCGTAATAGATTCGATTGAAATACCGAATCCCTCATCAATCGAATGGTATCAGGCTTATGTTGAAGGATGTTTGCTCGCCCTTTATAAATTTCAGAGATATAAAAATGTACCATCCGAGGAGCAAAAGGAAATTAAATCACTTACACTCCTTTTGTCTAAAAAAGAGTCCTTTAAGCCTGCAAACGAGGCCGCTAAACAGGGGCAAATTATAGCAGATGCAGTCTATTTTACACGTGATCTTATCAATACCCCCGCACAGGATAAAACCCCCGCCATTTTAGCCGATACTGCAAAAAAATTGGCTAAAGAACCTGGCATTCAATGTAAAGTACTGTCTAAGCCAGAACTTAAAAAGCTTGGGATGGGCGGCATACTGGGTGTTTCACAGGGCAGCATCGAACCCCCGAAATTTATCATACTCGAATACAATGCGCGCGCTAAAAACCAGGATACGATTGTATTCGTTGGAAAAGGACTCACCTTTGATTCCGGCGGCATATGCCTGAAACAGGCAAAAGATATGGACCAAATGAAAAGCGACATGTCCGGCGGCGCTGCCGTGTTGGGAGCCATTAAGGCTATATCCAGAATGAAATTGCCTCAACATATCGTGGGTCTCATACCCTGCGCCGAAAACATGCCCAGCGGTTCGGCAATCAAACCAGGCGATATTATTAAATTCCGTTCCGGCAAGACTGCAGAGGTCGCAAATACCGATGCAGAAGGCCGCCTGATTCTAGCCGATGCCCTGGATTATGCAGAAAAATATAGACCCAGCGCCGTAATCGATCTTGCCACACTTACCGGCTCCTGTGTGGTAGCCCTCGGTACTGCTGCTTCCGGTATGCTGGGAAACAATGAAGAGCTGAAAAAAAGGGTCAAAATAGCCGGCGAAAAAACCTGGGAAAGGGTCTGGGAACTGCCTCTCTGGGAAGAATATCAGGAGCAAATCAAGAGCGATATTGCGGACATCAAAAATATAGGAGGACCTCATGCAGGGGCGATAACTGCCGCCTGTTTCTTAAGCAAGTTCACAGAAAAATATCCCTGGGTTCATCTCGATATCGCAGGCACTTCATGGTGCGAAAAAAATAATGCTTATCTCCAGAAAGGCGCTTCAGGCGTTGGAGTTCGGCTACTCGTACAATTAGTTCAAAACTGGTCTCGATTCTCATAGGAAAATCCCTCCATTAATTCATGTCCTAACCTGAAATTTTACATTTTGTATTTTTCATATTACACTTTATTTTCGAATAATGACGATAGAAAATAATGCCAATAATGTTATTGCCATTCGCGGCGCCAGGAACCATAATTTAAAGGGAATCAACGTTGATATCCCGCGTGACCGGCTCATTGTTATTACGGGCGTCAGCGGCTCAGGAAAATCATCCCTTGCATTCGATACCATTTATGCAGAAGGTCAGCGCCGTTATATTGAAAGCCTTTCCTCTTACGCACGACAATTTTTAGATCAAATACAGAAACCCGATGTGGAACACATCGAGGGGCTTCCACCCACGATTGCCATTGAACAGCGAACCTGCCCGCCCAGCCCGCGCTCGACGGTAGCAACTGCCACCGAAATCTACGACTACTTGCGCCTCTTATATGCAAAGATCGGCATACCTTCTTGTTACCATTGTAAATGTGTTATCTCCCGTCAAACCATCGACCAGATGGCACAAAAAATTATGGAATTCCCCCCGAAAACCAGGATTATGCTCCTTGCCCCACTCGTCAAAGGCAAAAAGGGTGAACACCGTGAAATATTCCAGTCAATAATTCAAAAAGGATTTGTCCGTGCCCGTGTCGATAATGCCATTGCCGACCTCAATACCATACCAAAACTGGCGCGATATAAAACCCATGAAATAGACGTAATCGTGGACCGGTTGGTTGTAAAAGAAGACATCCGGACACGCCTTTATGATTCCATAGAAACCTGCCTGGAATTGGGAGAAGGAGTCATGCTGGTAAGCCAGGAGATTGTAGAGACAGGTTTAAAACCTGTCTCTACTGACCATATCCTCAGCGAACGTTACGCCTGCCCAAAATGCGGAAGAGGCTATGAAGAACTGACGCCTCGCATGTTTTCATTCAACAGTCCTTACGGCGCTTGTCCTGATTGTGATGGACTCGGAAATACCTTTGATTTCGACCCGGAGCTGATCGTCCCTGACAAACACCTTAGCATCAAAAATGGCGCCATCGATGCCTGGCAAAACTGGGGATCGTTAACCCAGACCCATTACGATAACCAAACCAAAATATTTTCAAAAACTTTTTCAGTTTCCCTGAATACGCCTTTTATAAAACTACCGAAAGAGACCGTAGATACCCTGCTTTTTGGCGCCGGGGACTTTGAAGGAGTCATCCCCAATCTCAAACGTATTTATGAAAAAACGACCAACGAACGTATCCTGAACCGCCTTACCGGTTATATGAGTTACAGAACCTGCACTGTTTGCAAGGGAGCCAGACTACGACCCGAGTCCCTTTCGGTTAAAATCGAACACAAATCCATCCATGAAATAATGGATCTAACAATAGAAGAAGCCCTGCTCTTTTTCAAAAACCTGAAATTAAGCGGCCAACAAGCAATTGTTTCAAAACAAATCCTGAAGGAAATTCAGAGCAGACTTTGCTTTATGATAGCTGTCGGATTACACTATATAACCCTGGGACGCAGCAGCGACACCCTTTCCGGAGGTGAAGCGCAAAGAACACAACTTGCTAAACAAGTCGGCTCCGGTCTTGTCGGGATTTGTTATGTGCTGGATGAACCCACCATAGGACTTCATCCACGGGACAACGAACGTCTTCTGCAAACCTTAATTACATTACGAAACAACGGAAACACGGTCATCCTGGTGGAACACGACGAATACACCATCCGCCATGCAGACCATATCATCGATCTCGGCCCAGGGGCAGGCGAGCGGGGCGGCAGCATTGTCGCTCATGGAACACTGAAAGAAATCTCTGACAATCCCGATTCATTAACCGGACAGTATCTCAACCAAACTCTTACCATACCGCTCCCCGAAAAACGAAGGGCTATCCACCTGAAAAACTCTGTAGAAATACGGGGTGCGCGCGCCCATAATCTTAAGTCCATCAATGTAAAAATCCCTTTAAAAACCTTTTGCTGCGTTACCGGTGTATCTGGCTCAGGGAAAAGCACGCTGGTTAACGACATCCTGCATCGCTCACTTGCTAAATTACTGTACGGCAGTCACGAACCCCCGGGAGCACATGATAAAATCCTCGGCGTTGAACGCATCGACAAAGTTATAGAAGTTGACCAATCTCCTATTGGACGCACTCCGCGCTCAAATCCTGCCACTTACACCAGGGCATTTGACCTCATCCGTTCTCTCTTTGCGCAGGCTCAGGAGGCGAAGATTCGCGGCTATACGGCAGGAAGATACAGCTTCAATATCAGCGGCGGGCGATGCGAGGCGTGTAAAGGGCAAGGAACTAAAAAAGTGGAAATGCATTTTTTGCCGGATATGTACGTCATGTGCGAAGAATGCAGGGGAAAAAGATATAACAAGGCGACGCTGGAAGTTACTTACAAGGACAAAAGCATCTCGGACGTTCTGGATATGTACGTTGAAGATGCGCACCGATTCTTCAAAAATATTCCAAAAATCGAACGTATTTTAAGAACACTCGTGGACGTCGGGTTGGGATACATTAAATTAGGACAGTCCAGCACCTCGTTATCAGGCGGAGAGGCGCAACGAATCAAACTTGCCACGGAACTATCCAAACAGGCAACCGGAAAAACATTGTATATCCTGGATGAACCTACTACAGGGCTGCACTTTGCTGATATACAACAGCTACTAAAAATTTTACACCGGTTAGTCGATCTGGGTAATACCGTATTGGTTATAGAACACAACCTGGAAGTCGTCAAAACAGCAGATTACATCATCGACCTGGGTCCGGAGGGTGGAATACATGGCGGCGAAATTGTGGCTACAGGCGCTCCTGAACAACTTGCAGAAATAAAACGATCCTATACTGGAAGATTTTTAAGGAAAGTCCTTTATTCTTCGGGAAGTAAGAAGCCAGAGGCAAGAAGCAAGAATCTGGAGGTTGGAGTCCAGAATTAGAATCTACTTCTTCGGGCTTCTCGCGCTGGTTCAGACTTGTAGTCTGAACCAAAACATTTCGGTTCAATCTGCAAGATTGAACCAGCCACGAAGCTAACTTAAAATGGCGGATCAATTTAACCGTATATTGAATAACGAATATCGAATTACGAGGTTTTCTTATCCTCTATCCTTCGACATTCATTATTCCTTGTTCGATATTGGAATCCTCATCTCTGCCTCCTGGCTTCTAGCTTCTAACTGCTGTCTTACCTTTATGCCTCCGTATCAGACGACACTCGCAACAATTCGTCCAGCGTCGTTTCTCCCTTGCGAACTGAATCAAGGCCGTCCTCCCACAAAAGTTTTGTCCCTCTCTTTACCGCTTCTTTCATGATTTCACTGGAATCCTTGTGGGCTAAGACAAGTCGCCGTATGGCATCGTCAACATACAAAAACTCCGCAATACATTTTCTGCCTTTAAAACCCGTATTATTACATTCGTCACAGCCTTTGGGTCTGTATAAGGGTTCCCCTTCCTTCAGCCCTGTCGTTTTGCGGAATTCCGCCTCCGGCACGTACGCTTCACGGCACTTTGCGCACAGCTTTCGCACTAACCGCTGCGCCATGACGCCTATTATACACGAAGAAATCAGATAATCCTCCATCCCCATATCCATCAAACGGGTAAAGGCCGATGCAGAATCGTTTGTGTGGAGGGTAGAAAAAACAAGATGGCCTGTCAATGCAGCCTGTATGGCAATTGTGGCCGTTTCCCGATCACGAATTTCACCGATAAGAATAACATCCGGGTCGTGTCGCAAAATAGAACGCAACCCTGATGCGAAGGTCAAATCAATCTGTGGATTTACCTGTATCTGATTCACGCCATCCATACTGTATTCCACGGGGTCTTCCACCGTTACGATCTTTATCTCCGGGGAAATTATTTCCTTGAGCACGGCGTAGAGAGACGTAGTCTTCCCGCTCCCTGTTGGCCCCGTTACCAGCAGCATGCCCTCCGGCTTATTTATCATACGTCGAAACTTAACCAAAAATTCCTGGTTGAATCCCAGTTTTTCCAAATCGAGCATAACCGCAGTTCTATCCAAAATCCTCATCACCACGCCCTCGCCGTGGCTCATCGGGATAATGGAGACCCTCAAATCCACCTCTTTGCCCGCCACCTTCATCTTGATTCGGCCGTCCTGAGGCAGCCGCTTTTCGGCAATATTCAGCTTGGCCAGGATTTTAATACGTGAAATAATGGCATTATAAATTTCACGGGGCGGCGGTGCAAGCTCCCGTAAGACTCCATCTACGCGATACCGCAGCCGCGCATTCCTTTCAAAAACCTCCAGATGTATATCGCTTGCCCCTACCTCGATTGCCTTCGTCAATACGCTGTTCACAAGCCGTATAACAGGCGCCTCAGAGGCCATGTCCCGCAACTGCTCGACGTCCTCCATCACCTCAATGGTGGAAGCCGCGGCCTCCTCTTCTTTCACCTCACCCTCATAGAGGACTTCGAGTGAAGCCAGAATGTCTTTCTCGCAGCCGGCAAATACCCCTATTTGCTTATTCGTGGCGGAGGCAATAGTTTCTACCAGCAGAGAATCCTGAGGATCTGCCAGTGCAATATCTAACATACCATCGTATACCCTGAGCGGAAGCACACGATTTGTCACAAAGAATACCTTGGGGACGCCCTCTATCAAAGGATACCGGTCTTCCTTTTTCTTCTCCCAAATCGGTATCTGTAACAATTTACCGTAGGCAAGTCTGAGGTCTTCCTCAGAAACTGTCCCCAAATCAATCAGGATGCGTCCCAACTTCTGCCCCGTCTGCTTCTGTACCTCAATGGCACGATCCAAATCAGCCCGGGTCACCTTGCCAATTTCCGCTAACACATCGCCAATATTATAAGCCGCTGTTTGATTCATAAATATCCAGAAGCAAGAGACCAGATGCATGATGCAGGAAATCTTGTTTCCTGTCTCTTGTTTCTACCTTCTAAAAAATTCTTCTCCCAGTAAAACCTTCTTGATGATTTCTACTCCCAGCTCAACACATCCTTATCCTCTCCGTCCCCACCGGAATTGCCGTCCGCGCCATACGAAACGATATCGTAGTCCCCGTGCTCACCCGGATAGGTATAAACATACGTATTCCCCCACGGGTCTTTTGGGATAAACTTCTTTTTTAAATACGAACCCTTCCAATTAGTAAGCCCCTGCGGTTGTGTCACCAATGCCTCCAAACCCTGTTCCTGCGTGGGATACTTCGTGGTGTCGAGCTTATACATCTCCAGGGCGCTCGAAAAGCCCTCGATTTGCTGTTTGGCCACCGTTTGACGGGACTCGCCCACCCGGCCGATCATCTTCGGGCCAATCAATGCGGCAAGCAGCCCGATAATAATCATCACAATCAGCAATTCCAGTAATGTGAAACCACCCCTTTTCAATAATCGCAACTTTAACCTATTCCCCATGTCTTGTTACTCCATATAATCTGTAAAGGTTATGCAATCTAACCCAAAAAAGACCTCAAACAAATAATCCCAAATTATCGCTTTCAAAAAAACTTCCGAAAAGTTTGAAATCCTACACGTTAAATTTGCTGCCGACGGCAGCAAATTTTATTCTCCCCTCTAGAAAGAGGGGCTGGGGGGGTGTTATGGCAAACTTACACACCCCTTTATCGTTCGACTGAGCGCTCACGACGAAGTCCCCTCTTTTTAGAGGGGAATCATTAAAGATTGAAATCCCTTAACATTTAATTTTTTGGGTCGATCATTCATCCTCTGCGTCTTCTTCATCAACAGACCCATCATCTTCATCAAATTCGTCATCCGCACTCATGACATTATCTAATCCATCTATATCTATGTCTTCTGTTAATTTATCAGAATCTTTTGATTTATCAATATCTTTTTTGATCTCCTCTTCATCGGGTGTTTCTTCGTTCCTTGCATAACGAACCACCTGTTCCATCTCCTCATTGATTTTATAATAAGCCATCCCGCCCAAAGGCTCCACATGCAGCACAGCCACCATATTATCGCATACAAACCCTAATTTATCTTCCAGGGCGGTTCCATTCGGGTAAAACGTAAAAATCCTTGTTTGTTCATCCTTCGCTTCAAATTTATCAGTAAACACCTCTATTTCGCGGGGCATTATAAATATTCTTTTATCCTCATTATAGCAATACCCTCCCCGAAAATCGAAAACAACAGTGGTCGCCTCAGCGCATGACATCGCCTTAATACGCGCCTCCCTGAGAAAATATACCAGTTCGTTCATCGTCTTTCTGAACCTGATAGAATCAAGAGAACCGGTAAACCTGGGAACCGCCACACCGGCTACGATGCCGATGATCACCAAAACGACAATCAACTCAAGTAATGTAAAACCTTGTTTCTTTCGCATAAGATTTTAACCATGGAAGCACGAAAATAAAGTAACAGTTCACCGTAAAAGCGCAAAGGACTCAAAGAAAAAACATCCAAACTGGAGCACGTCGGAGCATGTAGCACGACATTTATGGCGTTGTCCTGCGAACTGAAGTTCGCACTACACATTTGCTGGTTCAATCGTCCTCGATTGAACCAAAATGTTTCGGTTCAGGCTGCAAGCTGAACCAGCATAGGTGTACTTCCGAAAATACTACCTTTGCGCACTTTGCGCCTTGCGGTGAACTTTTACTAAAAAAGAAAGGGGCGTCACACCTTTCGGCATGACACCCCTTTTCTTTAACTTCTATTAACTTCTTGACGTTCCCCTGTACATTGCGACCAGGGATACGTTTTTTTACTTCCTAACCTTCACGGTCATCGACTTCTTCACGCTTCCAGCCTTGAACGTGACCCTTGCGCTACCGGTCTTCTTCTTAGCAGTAATCGTGAATGTGACCTGACCATTTTCGTCTGTAGAATCGCTTGTCGGTGATACCGATATGCGTTTCTTGCCAGCCGAATTGATCGTTGCAGTAACCGTCTCACCCTCAACTGCACAATCATCTGCGCCTGTTACCGTCACAGTCACATCACCACTCTTGTTCCTCTTGAGCGTCAGGCTGGTCGGAGACACAGAAATAGCCTCAGGCTCGCATACCGGTGTTGGTGTCACTGTTGGTGTTGGTGTTACTACTCCTGAAGGCACTAAATCAAAAATAACCGTCGCTACACCACCAGCAGGCACCGTAACAGGCTGTGAAGAAGAATCAAAGCCTGTCGCCGTTACATCTACCGTGTGATCACCAGCTGCCACATCAGGAATTACTAACGAACCATCAGGTCCTGTCGTTCCCGCTGGGGCAGTATCCACAGACACCGTTGCACCGTCTATAGGTACAGGTGGTTGTCCTAAAGCCGAAGAAACAACCGTGACTTGAATAGTACCTGTTGTTGGTGGTGTTGACGTTGTTACTGGTGTCGCTGTCGGCGTTGCCGTCGGCGATGTTACTGGTGTCGCTGTCGGCGTTGGCGTCGGTGTTGCAGCCACAGCCGCTACCGTAGCCGTATCCGTCACCGTCCTTGAAGATCCGGTTGTGTTAACCTCATCAATGTAATTGATCTTCACTGTATCACCTGCAGCAGCCTTAATCTTGCTGAATTCAGTGGTATCTCCACTGGAAGCAACCTGAATCGAACCTTTGAACGTCCCGGTATCTGCTGCTGTTTCAACCATCCTTACCTTCGTGCTGTTAGCCGAAGAAGTCTGGATGAATACATCGCTCAAGAGAGATTGAGCCGTACTGATGCTCGTATTTCTCTCTGCATCAACCAAGGTTACCAATGCATACGTGTCTAAGCTGTATGAATCAGCATCAAAGGCCAACGTTGCATCCGATGAACTGAACGACAGGGTCTTCGTTGCTGAAGATGCAGAAGGAGAAGTATCGGTGTATATAACATTCGCGATACCGCCCTGGACTGTTTTTATCGTACCACTATTAACAGTTGTCCCACCAGTTGAGGTCGTTGTTCCTGTTGTAATGGTAGCGAGGAACGTACCCGTATTTACACCATTCTCAACAAGGTTAATCTGTAAATCTGTTCCAACGGAGTAATTTGATCCCGTTACCTTGAGGGCTGTAGTCAACGTATCTGCAGTAGTTAAACTTGAGTTTCTGTCAACATCTACAACCGTAGCGACGACGGTATCCCCAGATAGGTAAGCCGTGTCCTTGCTCAAGCTTAAAGTTCCCAACGATGTTACGATGGCAATAGGGCTGGTAGCTGTGTAACTGCTTGAGTTATCAGCTGCCGTTGCATTTGGTGAATCGTTGTAATATACATAAACGTTACTACCATTAGAAACCTTTAATATACTTGCATCATTGGTGTTTACCGTTGCTGTAGCGCTGGACAACTGGAAGGAACCTTTAAACGTTCCCGTATTATTATCCGTTTCTACCAATTTGAAATCAATGGTATTCCCACCATTAGCCTGATCAACTGAAGAACTGAGAATACTACTCAGCGTGCTGGCATATAAAATCTTTGCCGTACCGCCGTTCTTGAATCCCCTTGATACGTTTCCCGTTGAAGAACCGGAAGGTAATCCCAAGCCATTCTCGTTCAAGAATATTATATCCCTTGTACCACTGTTGGTAGAATTTGCTTCAAACGTCGTTTGCTTACTACCTGTTGAAGTATTCAGATCCTGATCAACTAGGGTAACGACTACATAGGTATCAGGTCCAGAAGTTCCAGTTATGTCTGTCGATAAAGAACCTGTGTAAGTCGTAAAGCCCATATTAGTAGTCGTTATAGCAAGCGTATCCCCACCGAGATAAACGCCGCTTGCTCCAACAGCATCATTGTAACGGAGACGATAGGTTGCACCGTAGTACCCTCCGATACGGAAGTATTCGGTACCAGCAGAGTTAGTATCTAACCTCTGGGTCACCATGTCGTTACCAATAACCTGCACCCACATATTCTTTGGAGTGAATGCCGTTGAATTGGAAAGCTTTGTTACTGATAATGACGTAGGGCCTGGGCTCGTCACTTCGGCAAACTCCTGTACGGAACCATCGAAGATTCTTACCACAGATCCCGTTCCGATAAAACTGTCTAAGCGATTATTGGTAGTATAGCCAGAAGTCGAATCAAATATCAAAGTAGAAGTGCCGGTATAATCAGAAATTACACTCGTAACAGAAAGTGATGTATCTGTGGTCAGACGGGCGGCTGTATAATCAAATCCAATTGTTCCCATAAATGTGCTTGAATTTGCGCCTGTTTCTACTATTGGAACAGATATCCAACGCGTTCCATCCGGCGAAATTTCTACGGTATTGTCCAATCCATCAAGCGTTGCTACAAACGACGAAGTTGATGCCGAAGACAGGAAGCTAGTCGCACCCGAAGAAGAACCTCTGACCAGAGGCACTGTACTTACTGATTGTGTCCCCAAGGCAAAAGTTGTACTACCTGATGACAATGGACTCTGGAACGTCCCTGTTAAAGAATTTGGCACCATCCATACGTAAGTATTGTCTGTACTTGCAATCCTTACGGTTTGAGTACCTACAGCGAACCCGTCTGGATGAGATAAGCTTATATTTGTATTGCTTGTAGAATAATTCTTTACAGTTAGGCGATCGCCTCTGTTATTGGTAGTTGTCCCACCCCATAAACTGGTGTCAGCCCCAACAGTTTCATTTGACGAAGAACTCGTGTTCAGGTTTCCATCAACAACGGTGATAGTCAGCAGGTCATTAATATCCGGCGCTGCGTTACTTTGGGCCAATGTCCCTGTTTCACCTGAAACACCATAAGCAAGGGTTCCCGTTACCGTACCGGAAGTACCGCCGGCATTCAATTCATCCAAATAAGACATCTTTAATGTATCGCCACTTCGAGGACCAGCCAATACAAAGCTACCGTATGTAACCGTTACAGAGCCACCGTTACCAACCTCATATTCCCCACCAAGAGCAAGATTTGGTGTGGTAGTTCCTTGGAATGCAGAAATGGCAACGAGACAATAGTCAGAACCTTCAATTAATTTGATGAGACCCGTTGAGGAAGTTCCCCTCCCTGTACTAAGTGATCCTCCGAAAATAACGGAAGTAGTCCCAATTGCAGCCACATTAGAAAGTGTTGCAGACTGTGATCCATTGCTCCAAGTAGAAGTAACATCGGCTGATGGGCTGACATAAACGAGCGCTTGCTGAGCTGTCGCCCCTGTAGTAGTAGTACCAATTTCAACCAGCGCAAGCCTTCCAGAGCCAGTCACTTCAAGAATTTTAAACGTAACACCCGGCCCTGTTGCTAAACTACCAAGTGTAATATCGCCTCCGGTATAAACAGGCGTTGAGCCTGTGCCCACATTAAGGTTGCCTACGAGATCGGTAGAAGCCACAGTCGTTGATGTCCCGAACACCTTACCACTTGCGGAAAACACGCCCGTGTTATTTCCGGTCTCGACCAGCATAATATTCCTTGCTACAATTGGCGTACTGCCAAGCGTCAATCTTGAACCGGTAGTCTGATCAATGGCTTCAATCTGCACCCTTGATGAACCGGTTCCTGGCGTACCAGATAATCGTGCTGAATTATCAGCAAAACCAATTACATCTTTTGCTACAGGGTTTAAATTCTCATCTATATCCGTGATACTTACGATAAGATTTCCACTAACCGATGAATTTGTTGTTACAGCAGAAACCGCGCTTGGAGTGAACGAGAAGGAACCGCTATTTGTTTTAACAACAGCGGTATCTAAAGTACTCCCGCCATAAAGCAACTCTAAAGTGGTACCTGACGACACAGTAAGAGATGCGTCTGACCCTGTGGTTGCATCTCCGCCAGTATTTGCAGTTAGTTCCTTTAAATTCAAACCAACCACAGTCGTGCCAAGAGCAGGGTAATTGTGGCTACCGGTATTAAAATCCTCAACATATCCAGAAGTAGTGCCTACGGGATATGTCACACTTTGAGTCGAACCTGTTGTTGAAAATACCGTCGAGGTATTACCCGTCTCTTTTAAGACGAAGGACGTAGATACTGAACCCGCCTTGACAGTTACAGTGACGGTGTCTGGACTACTGGTCGTATTTCCCGCTGAATCGGTTACAGATATCCACGCTCGGTCAAAATCGCTTGAACCAAGGTCGGGAAGGTAACCATCCCTATCAAAACTACCCGTTGCGGCTTGTGCGCTTGTTGTCACGCCCACCGCAAGGGCTACTGCCAGCAGAAATACACTGGCAATACTAAACCAACTTATTTTTTTACTGTTTATTTTCGGTCTTTTCATATCCGTCAATTCTCCTTTTTTCTCTTGAAACTAATAAGACCAGAATTAAAAATACGTTCGATTATTAAAAGTTCTCTATTCTTTAAAAATCAAAATACTGCTAAAAATACCTTTGATCTCCCAATCAACTTCAACCCCTTTTCACCTCTCCATCACCTCCTTATTTGAGAAATGGCCAGGCAAGAGATGGGAAAAAACTAAGCGGTGTTTTTCCCGATATTTTCCTCCTTTCTTCTAATAAATACTGGATGTCATAATCTAAAATGTTCACTGATATATGGTAATTGCTATTTTTGGTCTGTGGAAATATAACATGCAAACATTTTCCCGTCAACAAAAAAATTAAAAATTTTATGATTTTTGTAACTTTACCATGAGTTAAAATTGCTTAAAGATTCATCACTTATATTAAAGATGATACCCACTTTATAGTTTCTTACAAAAAATATTTTGACTTTTTTGGCAAAAATAAATGTAAGTAAATTCAAATTCCTCCCCGAAATTACTCTTCTATTTACACTTGTGACATATTAACATTTTCCTGGGTGAAAGCAAAGAAATTAATTTCGTTTTAAGCCCCACTGTGTACACTATTACGAAGGGGTCGAATTGGCAAAAGTATGAGTTTTCCGTCAGTCACCATGTATATTTTTTTGGTTTGACTTCTTGTCGCTGCCTTGTTATCATCTTGCAACATTAACACTAAACTAGCATTTCTCGTTCGGGTTAGTCCTTCGGCATCTTTTTCAACGTAGCGCGAACTGAAGTTCGCGCTACAATTGCAACCTTGAATTCCCTTTACGTTTAATTACGCCACTCATGCCTATAGGTTTAGAACAATCCAGTGCAACACTAAAAGTTTCCCAACGCAAGATAGTGCCTTCCGGTAATGAGGTTGACTCCACACTGTTGGAAATATTGGCTGAATTAAAGAAATCCGTTCCTGGTCAGCAGTTCGATATGTGGTTCTCCTGTCTTAGAATTTTTTCTATTAATGAAAGCAGTATTACATTTATTACACCAAATGATTTTATAAAGGCATGGCTTTACAGTAATTATAAGGACATTTTCTCTAGTGCAGTTTACAGAGTGTTAAATTCCTCGCGTGAGGTGATTTTCCTTACAGAGGATGAAGCTCTTAGACAGTCACTGGCTTTAACTCCTGCTTTCAATGATGCTGCCACACTTCATACTGAATTACCAGCAAGCAATAGGCATATGAGTTCTCTGAACGGATACTACCGCTTTGAAAATTTCATTGTAGGGCCATGCAACAGACTAGCGCATGCTGCCGCCGTTGCCGTTTCCGAGTCTCCGGGTCTCGCATACAACCCTCTTTTTATACACGGCGCTTCAGGGCTTGGGAAGACACACCTTCTGCGCGCTATACACAGCGTACTCCTCTCAAGACGCACGGTAAAAACGCTCTACCTATCCTGTGAGCAATTTGTGAACCATTTTATTTCCACAATACGCTCGAATAAGTGGGATGAATTTAGAAATCTTTACAGAAGTCTTGATGTGCTTCTGCTCGACGATATACAATTCTTTGAAAACTTGCAAGGTTGCAGAGAGGAATTTTTCCACACGTTTAATGCGCTTTATAATGCCAGGAAACAGATTGTTATTACGAGTGACTGCCCTCCTGAATATTTAAAGTCACTCGAGGATAGACTTGTCTCCCGTTTTAAGTGGGGTCTATTATGCAGTGTTGATAGTCCGACGTTAGAAACACGCGTTGCGATCATCGAGAAGAAAGCATCGCTTATGAATATAAACCTGACACACGACTTCGCTTCTTATCTTGCAGAGCACATCCCTGGCAACATCCGCGAGCTTGAAGGCGCAATCGTACGATTGGGTAAGGAATTAAAAGTTACGAGAAATGCCATTACATTGGATTTCATAAAAAAGGTCATTCGTGAAATAACAGGAAATAAAAAATCTGTAAGTATTGAAGCTATTCTTCATGCTGTTTCTGACAGATTCAACGTAAGTATATCTCAACTTCAGTCAAAGAGCAGGACACGAAGCCTCACATTACCGAGACAAATAACGATGTACCTTTCCAGAAAACTGACAAATATGTCACTTACAGAAATAGGAGGATTCTTGGGTGGAAGAGACCATTCCACAGTAATCCACGCAGATGAAAAAATAATGGAATTACTAAAGAAAGATAAAAACCTCCTTTTTGTTTTACAAAAAATAGAGAGTGAACTACAGAGATAACATGTTCATAGTATGTAAATTATTTCTACTTCCAATATCAGATTTTTAAAATCGTAAAAAAAGCCGTTCTTTTTTTATAGTTTATCTACATATTTCTTACACTGTAACAAACACATTATATCTTTACTAAAAAAAGAGTTACATAGACACTAACGAATAATGAACATCGTATAAGACTCTTATGAGATTACTTTTAGTTATATAACATAAATATAGGAATAGTGTATGAACTTAAGCTTTAATGGAAATGCGTTGTACAAAGGCTTTAATTTAGTTACGAGTATTGTTCCATCTTCTGCGATTAAGCACATATTGCAGGGAATAAGATTTGATGTCAGTGATAAAAAGGTAGCGTTGACGGCAACGGATCTGGAAGTTTTGGTTAAATATACTCTTTCGGCCAAGGAAAGTGTGGGGGATGGCAGTATTGTTTTGCCAGCGGTTCGTGTTAACAATATATTGAGAGAATGGGCAGGCAATGAAGAGATACTGGTATCTTTTGATGGTAGTGGTTGTGTTTTAAAGTCGGGGAAAGGGTTCTTTAAGATTGCCGGTGAAGATTCCATCCAGTTTCCTACGATACCCGTAGCGGACGTTAAGGGTTTTGTTGAAATTGACGACGGGATTATTGGTGATATGATAGGAAAGGTTATTCATGCAGCGTCAACGGTAAGAGCGAGAAGCACGCTATGTGGTGTGTTTGTGGAAATAAAAAATTGGGAAATTGTCATGGCGGCAGCGGATGGGAATAGGTTGTCTATGGTAAAGCGGAAGGTAGAAAATCCTGGCGGGGTTTCAATGAGCGGGATAGCTACCGTGAAGTGTTTAACATTCTTACAACGTTTCTCGTCGGAGAGTAAAGGAATTTTAAAGGTTGGAATAGGGGAGTCTCAAATACTTTTTATGGGCGAGAGAGGTGAGGTTGTATCACAGTTGATAGACGGGCAATACCCAAAGTATGAAGACGTTATACCAAAAGACAATGATAAGAGAGTAGAAGTGAAGCGGGATGAGTTAATAACGGCAGTGAGAATGGCGTCTTTTATGACGAGCGAGGGGTATAATGTTGTAAAATTTGTCTTTAAGGACGGCAGATTGACGCTGATGTCGAAGGCTGCAGAGATAGGAGAAGCGGAGTTGGAAATTGATGCTGGTTACAAAGGACCGGATTTTGAAATATGCTTCAACCCTGAGTATGTCTTAGACGCCCTGAAGGTGTCTGATAGCGAGACTGTCGTTATGGAGCTTAAAGATAATAGCAGCGCGGCCTTATTTAGAACAGGCCACGAACAATTAAGCGTAATAATGCCTATTGAGTTAAAGTAATGTGGTAGCTTTGAATGAAAGAACTGCCAGAAAGATATTTTACTAATAAGAACAAAGTTGTAAGGCTTGGTCAACTGTTAAAAGAAGCATTTCCAAAGAAAACCCTTGTTGATAAGAATTGTCAGAAGGTGATGAGCGTATGGAGTGAGGTAGTCGGTAATGAGATTTACAAGAGTACCAGAATTACAGGGATTAAAAATGGAGTTATGTACGTAAACGCAGAATCATCGGCAATGATTCATCATTTGACTAATTTTGAGAAGTACGCTATAATTCACAAAATTAATAATATAATAGGCTCGAAATATATAGAGGATATCCGATTTAAGGTCGGAATTACTGAATGATGGCAGAAGAAAGTAATTTGGCGTTAAAACAAGATACATACGATGCAACATCCATAAAAGTTTTGGGTGGTATAGAGGCCGTCAGAAAGAGACCGGCGATGTACATTGGAGATACCACCGTCAGGGGATTACACCACTTAATGGAAGAAGTCGTTTGTAATAGTGTAGATGAAGCCGTAGGAGGTTTTTGCGAAAACATAAGCGTAAAAATAAATCTGGATGGCAGCCTGACGGTTGTAGATGACGGCAGGGGTATCCCTGTAGACACGCATGCAGAGACAAAGAAGTCCGCACTGGAAGTGGTTATGACGATGTTGCATGCGGGAGGAAAATTCGAGCATAAGAGCTATAAGATTTCCGGCGGTCTGCATGGGGTTGGCGTGTCCGTTGTAAACGCACTTAGCGAATGGATGGAAGTGGAGGTAAGAAGAGATGGGCATGTATATTTTCAGAGATATGAAAAGGGAGAGGTAAAGTCGCCTGTTGAAGTGCGCGGAGTAACCAAAAAGAGGGGAACAAAGGTAATATTCAAACCCGATTCAGAGATATTTGAGGACACAACGTTTTGTTTTGAAACGATAGCAAAAAGACTGCGTGAATATGCCTTTCTCAATAAGGGATTGAAAATAACGCTGACCGATGAAAGAACCGACAAAAGCGAGGCATTCAAATATGAAGGGGGCATAAAGGCGTTCATAAAAGAGCTAAATGAGGGGAAAGAAGTAATTCACCGCGACATAATTTACTTCGAAAAAGAAGCGAATGGAACCATAGTCGAAGTTGCCATGCAGTACAATGACGGCTATAGCGAGAACGTGTATTCTTTTGCAAATAACATTAACACCATAGAAGGCGGCACCCACCTCAGCGGGTTTCGGGCCGCAATTACGCGGACATTGAACAACTATGCAAAGGGCAAGGGGATTCTCAGCGAAGAAAAGGCGCCAACAGGAGATGATTACAAAGAAGGGCTTACGGCCGTAATAAGCATCAAACTACCCGATCCTCAATTCGAGGGACAGACAAAAACAAAGTTGGGCAACCGCGAAGTGCAAGGTCTCGTTGAAGCAGTGATAAATGAACAGCTTGGAATTTATTGTGAGGAAACACCTTCGACGGCAAAGGCTATTATCAATAAGGGAATTGAAGGCGCCAGGGCAAGGGAGGCGGCACGAAAGGCCAGGGACTTGACTCGAAGAAAAGGCGCGCTGAGCAGCGGAAACCTGCCCGGAAAGCTGGCAGATTGTTCCAGCCGTGATGTTGAGACCTCCGAGATATTCCTCGTTGAGGGTATTTCTGCAGGGGGCACAGCGAAGCAGGGAAGGGATCGTACGTTTCAAGCCATTCTACCGCTAAAAGGGGTTATCCTGAATGTAGAGAAGGCGCGCATTGACAAGATGCTGGGCAATGAGGAAATCAGGACTTTGATATGCGCTTTGGGGACAGGTATTGGGACAGAAGAGTTCAACGTAGCGAACCTGCGATATTCCAAGGTTATTATTATGACCGACGCCGATATTGATGGGGCGCATATAAGAACATTGTTGTTGACGTTCTTCTTCAGACAGATGATAGAATTAATAGATAAGGGACATATTTATGTTGCGCAGCCGCCCTTATACAAAGTAACAAAAGGCAAAAAACAGGAATATATTTATGACGACAGGGAGTTACAAAAGAAGTTAATTACACTGGGAACAGATGATACTGTCATGGAGTTTGAGAATGATAAAAAAGAAAAGCTGGATAATTCAAAACTGGGGAAATTACTGCAACTCCTGGCACAGATGGAAGAATATACAAAAATTCTGAGGAAGAAAGGTATATCACTGGATAAATTTATAGGTTTAAGGGATAAAAAAAGCGGGAGCCTCCCATTATATAAAGTAACGTATAAGGGTGAAATATCGTACCTTTATTCAGAGGAAGAGCTGGAAAAATTTATAAAGAAGAAACAAGAGGCAGAGGGAAGGGAACTGGAAATATTAGAAGAGGATGATACTGTGGAAGTGGAGCAGGAAAAGGCAGAGGGAGTTATAAAAGTTATAGAGTACCACGAAGGCAAGGAAATCGAAAAAACAACGAGAATGATAGAAAGTTATGGTTTGTCGATAGACGAATATTTTGATGGAAACAGCAGTAAGAAACCACGGTATAAGCTGCTTTCGGGAGATTTGGAAATATCTGCGTATTCTCTGAACGAGGTCTTGGCAAAAACACGCGAGATCGGAAGAAAAGGGTTGGAAATCCAACGCTATAAAGGCTTGGGAGAAATGAACGCAGAAGAACTTGCAGAGACCACGATGAATATTAACACCAGAACCCTGTCAAAGGTGAAAGTGGAAGATGCAGCCAAGGCGGATTCAATCTTCAGTATTCTGGCAGGGAAAGACGTTCAGCGGAGAAGAGAGTTTATAGAGAAGCATTCATTAGAAGTAAGAAATTTAGACATTTAGTTTTTAGTATCAGTTTGCCCCCTCCCACCAGGGGCGGGGGAAAACCGTTTCCTCCCCCTTGATGGGGGAGGTCAGGTGGGGGTGCTGAACTGATACGTTTTTTGTTATGGGAGTTATGGCGTCATGCTGAAAAAAGAATTAAAACAAATGGAAAGTCTCCTTTTGGTTAAAAAAAATATATTGCTGCGGGAAGCTGAAAAGAGGGTTAAAAAATATCGGGATGCTAACAGCGAGAAAATGACGGATATTGCTGAAATTGCATCCAGCGCTTCGGACGGAGACGTGGAGAGGATAATTGCCGAAGAAGATGCCAGAGAGCTGAAGCAAATTGAAGACGCCCTTGCGCGGATCAAGGCGGGGCATTACGGGGTTTGTGAGCAGTGCAGCCGGCCGATTAAAAAGGCGCGATTAAAAGCTATTCCCTTTGCTACGCTCTGTGTAAGCTGTAAGGAAGAGGAGGAAAAGGAGTGCGGCGATAAGTCTGCTCAGACAAAATATGATTGGGAAAGCACTATTGGCAGCTCAGAAAACGGCGAGATGGAAGAGATAAATAAAAAGTATTCGGGAAGGAAGATTGCCGAATTGGAATTGGATGACAGCAAAAATTAGCCTTTGAAAATATTCTCGTAACCTGTCTGATGATATAACGAGATGCATAACAAGCAGATTTCCTAAAAACCCACCCTGTTTAGGCTCCAAGGCCGGTTCAATCTTGCAGGTTGAACCAATATTTTGAACCGGGTTATGGGCTTTAAATGAATATCAGCCATGGAAAAGCCAAATGTTTAGGTTCAATCGAGGACGATTGAACCAAATATTTTAAACCAGCGAGGGCTTTGTGGCAACTTTAAAATTCCTTAACGCGAACGCATGACACTGGTTGGAACTTTCTTAAATACCTGCAAAAGACTTGCCCGGAAAACAGCCGTTATTGATCAGAACGGCGCAGTTACCTACGATGATCTCCGCATAGAAGCTATAAGTAAGGCAACCCAACTATTGTCGGAAAACATGGGAAGCCATATCGGAATACTTCTTCCCAATTGCAAGGAATTTGTAACGACATTTTACGGAATCCTGATGGCAGGGAAGATTCCGGTTCCACTGAACTATCTGCTCTCGCCAGCCCAGTTGTTATATGTAATTCAGAATGCAGGGATAGACACCGTCTTCACAAATAGCCTGTTCAAACCACACCTGGGGAATCAAATAAGACATATCCTCTCTGCAGAAGAGAAAAGCTCTTGTACAACTGCTGAAGAAAATAAAATAACGCAGGGAATGGAGGATGACCTTGCTGCCTTACTGTATACATCAGGAACAAATGCAAATCCCAAGGGGGTGATGCTGTCCCACGGGAATTTCCTGAGCAACCTGGATGGGTGTATACATGCCTTCAACTTCACAGAGAAGGATGTATTGCTCGGCGTCCTTCCGCTCTTTCATACCTATGCATTAACTACCACTTTGATATTACCGGTTAATATGGGCGCTACGACGGTCTATCTTGCACGGTTTTCCGGCCCGAAAGTATTGGAATTAATAGAGAAATATAAGATTACGTCATTGTTTGCCATTCCATCTATGTACAGAGTACTTTTGAGAGCCGCCGAGTCAGTCAAACACGACCTGAGCACATTAAGACTTTGCACATCAGGAGGAGAACCATTGCCGAAAGACGTTTTGGACTCTTTTAATAAGATGTTTCCTGTCCCATTAACAGAGGGTTACGGATTGACGGAGGCCACGGCGATTGTTTCCGTGAATCTTCCCGAAAAATGTAAGCTGGGCAGTATTGGCCCGCTATTGAGTAACCTTGAGGTGAAGATATTGAACGACGATGGTCAAAAACTGCCTTTAAACAAAGAAGGTGAGATATGTGTAAAGGGGCCCAACGTAATGAAGGGATATTACAAGTTACCCAAGGCGACGGCAGAGACCATTACGCCTGATGGTTGGTTAAAGACGGGTGATTACGGCAAACTGGACGAAGAAGGATTTTTGTGGATTACCGGGAGAAAAAAGGAATTAATCATCATCAGCGGTGAAAATGTATCACCAAATGAGATCGAACAGGTAATCAGCGGGCACGAGAAGGTCTTCGAGGTTGCTGTCCTTGGCGTACCGGATAAGCTTCGCGGCGAGGCGCCAAAGGCATTCATAGCACTGCGCGAGTCCGTAGCGTGCACAGAAGAAGAAATCAAGAATTACTGTATGCAGCGTTTACCACATTACAAAGTCCCCAAATATTATGAATTCCTCAAGGAACTGCCACACGGCCCCACAGGCAAAGTGTTGAAAAGGGCGCTGAAACAATAGATTATTCATTCCTTAGCGAGGCGAATTCTCAGACCGATAAAAAACAAGAAGCAAGATTTAATTTAAATACTTTATGAATAAATGGCTACATGGCTACATGGTTAAATGGTTGTATGGTTATTAACCATTCAACCATCCAATATATAAAACTTGACTCATTTGTAAAGATAAATCGAGGATAAAGATTTTTAGTGGTGAGTTAAATAGGAACTCAACGCCTCAGAGGCGTATTTCCTGACGATGCTGGAAGTATGCGTTGATAATTCTTCCACTATCTTAACAGCCTCAGCGCTGCCTATTTTGATCAGGGTATTTATAATCTCTGATACTATTACAAAGTCCTGACAACCCTTGGATAAAATAGACAGCTTGGGCACAGCCTTTTCCAACCGCAGGTTACCAATGATCCAGATGGCCCGTTGCAAAGTCAGGCGTTCCGGGTGGTCGAGGGCGCAGATAAGCTTTTCGTGAAAATTCAAAGCCGAAAACGAAGACAATTCCTTCCCGCACTTTGGGCAGCAATCACTTTCTTTTTCGAAATCAGACCAGCAGTGATAGCAATAGAAAGACATTATAAATTCTTTAAGAAAATATCTGAATAAAAACTACAAATCACAGATTGGTTCAATGGTTACATGGTTATTAGCCATCCAACCATTCAGCCATTTAACCATTAATTAAATCGTTCCTGCTTTACCTCCGCCAGATTAACAGCATTCCAAACATGCGTCAGCTTCTCCTTAAGCTCTGCCAGGGTTTTGGTTTTTCTCGCCAGGAACTCTAGTTCGATTCGTATAGACTCACTTCCTGCCCTTCGTCTCTCCTGTCCTTTTTGGATGGCTTGTTCTATCTGTGAAATAAGGTCAATACCAAGATTTTGCAGTTGTTTTGCATAATGGTCAATTGTCTTGCGAATCCTCGATGTGAGGTCGTAGCGTGTCCTGCCACAATTCCGGCTTACATCGGAGGGCACCCTTTCCAACAGCTCGTTCAAAACCATCTTCCTGCTCATCGATTTCGGCAGAAAGGTGCGTAAAATAGACTTAACCTCTTCATCGGTTGGAGCCGTATATTCCTGGACCATGTAATAAAAACCTTTGTCCTTGGTCAGTTCCACAGAAAATTCAAATGGATCCATGACCACCTCAAAAAGTATCTCTGCGGCTATTTTAAACTCCTGGATGATGTTGTTAGAACGCTTTGTAAAACGGCTAAAAGTATCCTGGATATTATTTGAAATTACCCTTTCTGTATCGTTTCTAAAGATATCGAATCCCTTGATGATTTCTTCCTTAATAACCTGCTGCATCTCGTCCCTTAGTGCGGTGGGATTGACGCCGGAATTTTTGTCAAAAAAATCCTGGAGACACTGTTTTGTTCTCGGAACCTCGGTTTCCTCAAGGGTCTTTAGCATTTCCTCCACCTTCTGGCATTGTTTGTCCGATTCGCCTTTAAGCAGGTAGACGATATCTTCTCTATCCTGTTTCAGGTTTGCGACAAGCTTACGAAATGTATCGAGCTTGTTTTCTAATTCTTCCCCGGAGGCCAATAATGTCTTTTTCTCAATGGCTATTTGTGATAATTTTTGTGTGGTAATGCGGCTTATCTTAGATATTGCCGTATTGAGGACGATGTTCCCTTTTTCTAAAGAAAGAAAACGATTCAGTGCCTCTTCCAGGTTCAATAGACCGCTTTGTGAAAGCTGGACTTCGTTATTGGTTACTTTCGCCTTGAGTGCTTCTCTTGCGGAGATAGGCAATATTTCCTGTACGGCAAACCCCATCTCTTCCAACACGTGTTTATTAAAGGCAGAAATTTCCTCAATCTCCTGAGGGTTTAAATTATCAATTTTATTTAACACAAAGAATATCTTCTGTGTAGAACCTTTTATCGTATCGAGGAGTTCTTTTTCAACTTGTGAGATGGGAACATCGGCGCTCATGAGGAAGAGCGCCGCATCCAGGTGGTCTAAAAACTCATAGGTTGTTTCCGTGTTGTGGAGAAAAGTGGATCCTACTCCCGGCGTATCGACCAGGAGCATCCCTTTTTCAAGGAAAGGGGATGGATATTGAATGCGTGCACAGCGCACATTTTTTATATTTTTGGGATTTCCTTTTTCCGTTATGTAATCGGTAAGTTCTTCCAAGCGAACGGTTTTATTACTGCCGTCCTGCATATAAATATTACAGTTAATTTCACCGGAGTGCTTGAGAATAGTAACAACGGACGTCAATGGCACTACGGAGGAAGGGAGTATTTCCTTACCGATCAGGCTATTAATAAGTGTCGTCTTGCCCCTTTTAAATTGTCCGAGGATCACCAGGTTGAAGCAATTGGATAACAGGTGTTCCTTGACCGAGAGCAATCGATCGTCTATCGTATCTGCATCTTCCTTTGTCAGGGTTTCGATATTTTCAATGACGGTCAGTATTTCTGACTTGTGTTTTATAAATTCTTCTAACATTAGATAAAGAATCCTGAAATAGGGTGTAACAAAACCCCTCGTCAAAACCGTTGGCTTCGACAGGGGTTTTTATCAATAAAAAAACTCCTATCGAAGTATCTCGCTTCAATAGGAGTTATCAGCTATGTTATAGCGGTTAAGCGAACTCCATCGCCTGGATATATATTAACCAAAAGTATATTGAGGATTCAATTTTTTGTCAAGCAGATTAATTAAGCCCTACAAGAAGTTTTCTATTTAGTGTCTGAACGAAAACGCCCTTTTTTTGAAAAGCATTGGGGTAGTTTTGCGCTTACGAAAATCTTTTCTTACCATTTGGCGTTAGACTTTTGCCAGAGGTAAGGCTCTTTTACTCATCCCCATTTACATGAGGACATGT